>NZ_JAWDJI010000203.1:0-26220 GCF_032465655.1 Paenibacillus sp. 3LSP
GGGTGCTGTGCACCCGGGGCGCCGCGGCGCCATGTTCTTGCCGGCAGCGCGGATGCGTGCGCTGCCGGCGGCAAGGGCTGCACCGCGAGGCAAGTTGGCCACGCGGTGCGACGACGAACCCGCCTGGGGGAGGCAAGGCTTCCCTCAGGCGTTTTTTTGCGTCCGCTAACGGACCTAGATGCCGCTATTTGCGTGTGATCAGCAGTCATGTGAATGTAACGGACTCAGATGCTCTTATTTGATGGAAAGTTCAGAGAACAATCCTCCTTAACATCAAATAAGGGCTTCTCAGTCCGTTAGAACGGGAAATGACGCGGGAAATCGAAAATAAGGTCTTTTGGGTCCGTTAGAACTCTGCGGAAAGGAGCAGAGCAGGGAGCACGGTGCACAGTGTACGGAGCAGGGAGCGGGGCACAGGGCAGCAGGGCACGCCTTTTATACGCATGGTTCGAGCCATCGCAGGGCAAACCAGCTGCTGGTAGTTGTCCCAACCCCGCTTTTTTCAACGTACTAGACAGTAGGTCCGATAACGTTCCCTTCCACTGGCAACCAATAGATGCTGTTTTTGAACTAATTTGTGCAAAACACGTCTAGCGTGTCGATCTGAGATCCGCAAATGCTCTGACAGTTCCATTGGACTAAAGGGTCGCAACAGTCGTCTCGCAAAACGTACTGTTTCTGCCTCCAGCCAATCTAAATTTGGTTGTACCGCTAGGGTTATGAATTTGCCGACAAAAGACAGGACCAGCTGTTGGCATTGCTTGGGTTCCTCTACGATTGACAAGTAAGCGACAGGGAGTAACGTCCAGCCATCCAAGGCCAATAAACTGTGACGCCAACACAAATCCTTAAAACGCCGGACGTCTAAATCTCTTGCATGGGGGCCGTATCCTTGAATCTCAATCGCCCCCTTAGCTATGCCTGCCCCTGGAAGATAAGCGAGGTCCAAGTATCGATAACCGTTGTTAAAGTCACGCACCTCCCATTCCGGATACAAATGATCAAATTGCCCAATGGCCGGGAACCAAACGAACCTCAAAAACTCCATAGTGCCGTGCCCTAACCCCTTTTTGAGGAGCTCCAATCGTCTAGGATTCTTCTCTTCCTCCATTTGTTGTGTCATCCACGCATCAAACGCTTGGTCAAATTTCATCCCAATTACCCCTTCCTCCATTTAAAAATAAAAACGCCGTCCCGATACCTCCCTGCCCAATTCGGGGCGAGGTATCAAGACGGCGTGTGCTTCACGTCCGATTTGAGAATAGTTTATCGTGTTAATCACATTCAAGCAATGGTTTCTCTATGAGGTCTCTGGCGCATGATCCTTCTAACGGACCGAGAGGACCTTATTTCATCTAAAGTCTTACTCGATAAATTTTAACGGACACAAGTGACGTTATTTGATGCAAAATCGGACATAACCGACGAGAAACCAACCAATAAGGGCTCTGTGGTCCGTTAGCCCGGGAAATCGTCCGGGAAATAGCAAATAGCGTCTTGGTGGTCCGTTAGAGCCAGCGTACAACAAGAGACACTCTACTCCTGCAACTGCCGCAATACTGTGATTTCCACCCGGCGATTTTTTGAGCGGCCTTCGGGTGTGTCGTTGTCGGCGGCGGGGCGGGTGTCGGCGTAACCGGCGTATTGGAAATGCTGCGGATCTAACTTCTCCTTGTCCACGAAAAACCTCAGCACCGACAGCGCTCTGGCTCCTGACAGCTCCCAGTTGTCCTTGTACTTCGAGGCGTACACAATCGGGAGATTGTCCGTATGGCCTTCAATGCTGATGACCGTGTCAAGCTGTCGGAACAAGCTGGCGAGCTTGGCGAGTGTTTTGGTGGAGCCGCTTTTGAGATCAGCCTTACCGGTGTCGAACAGAAACCGGTCGTTTAATGTGATCGAGATGCCTTGGGGCAGGTCAGCCACATGGATTTGATCCTCCAGCGAATTGTCTTTGATGTAACTCTCAATGAGCAACATCAAATTGGCGAGATCTTCCTCCTGCTTGCGAAAAGCAAGCTCCCGTTCCGTCAACGGAGCCTGTCCGCTGCTGTCCGCTTGTCCTGTCGTGCCTTGTCCTTCGCCTTGCTTGTTGCCGTTATCGGCTGATGCCGGCGGATTTTTGTGAGTGTACCGGTCAGCCGTCCCTGTAATTCCACTGCCTAACTCCAGGATGGAATCGCCGCCTTTGAACGTGTGCTGGAGGGAGGAGGTCACGACCTCATATTTTTCCACGTCTAACCGGCTCATGGCGTACATCATCACGAAAAAAATCAACAACAGCGTAATCAAATCCGCATAGGTGATCATCCAGCGGTCCTTCGCATCGCTCCGCACTGAGCGGCGTGCACGTCGGCGAGATTCACGCGTCGAAACGTCCGGCTCGTTCATTTTTTCCGATTTACTGGAAAATCTCATAATTCATTCTCCTCGGAGGCTTGAATGCGAGAGCTGCTTCCGAAGCTGGCCGGTTTCTCTGCCGGACCGTTATCCGACAGAAGACGCGCGGTTTCCGCAGTATAGGATTCCAGCTTTCGCCGGACAAGCAGTGGATGGTCGCCGTTTTGGATCGACAAGATTCCTTCCAGCATCATTTCCATCCGGTCGATTTCGTCATCGCCGCGCGCTTTAATTTTGGAGGCGATCGGTAGAAAGATCAGGTTGGCACTAGCTACCCCATACAACGTTGCCGTAAAAGCAAGCGCAATCGAAGGCCCCAATGCGGTTGGTTCGGATAAGCTGCCAAGGACGTGGATAAGCCCCATCACCGTACCGATGATCCCCATTGTTGGGGCGTATCCGCCGGCCGATTCGAAGATTTTGGCGTAGCCGTCATATTTTTTTGATACCGCATCGATTTCCAGCTCCATGATTTGCCGTACCATTGACCGATCTGTTCCATCCACCACCAGTTGAATCCCCTCGCGCAAAAAAGGATCCCGATGCTCCGCCGCCTTCTTCTCCAAAGCCAATACGCCTTCGCGGCGGGAAGTGGAGGACATGTCCACGATATCCTCGATCACGTCGTCCTGTGCCGGGGATTTGCTCATGAACGCCAGTGCCAGTGCCTTCGGCACCGTTCGCAGCTTGGCAACCGGGAAGCTGATCAACACGGCAGCAAAGGTGCCGCCAAACACAATTAAAGCGGCTGTAACCTGCAACAGACCGCCTAGCTGACCGCCTTCGAGCGTAAATCCGCCAACAAGGGCGGCGAGACCAACAATGATGCCTACCAACGTTGCAATATCCATGAAATATGAACAACTCCTATCTTCGACTTACCGTTTGCATCTATAGGATGAAAAAGGTATAATACATGGGAACACCTATTCCTATTTTGATAAATTTAGGAAGGGCGCAGGCGTTAAGCTTGGTTTATTCATCGGAAGGATGACGATCCTAGTTTATATGTAGAAACAAACTTCTTGAGTAACCAAACTCATGTCATAAATAAAAATAATGTCAAATGACGCCTCTAGTATTCCATTTTAGACGATAGGGTGATGTTGGACAATGAGTGAAATCGTGGTTAGCGACAATAAATTCGAGCTGATCTCCGAATATACGCTGCAAGGCGACCAGCCGGAGGCGGTGCGTCAATTGGTGGAAGGCGTGCTGGCTGGGAAAAAGCACCAAACACTGCTCGGGGCCACGGGGACGGGTAAAACGTTTACGATCGCGAATACGATAGCGAAGCTCGGACGACCCACCCTCGTCATTGCGCACAACAAGACGTTGGCAGCGCAGCTGGCCAGCGAATTTCGTGAATTTTTCCCCAAAAACTCTGTTGATTACTTCGTCAGTTACTACGACTACTACCAACCGGAAGCCTACATTCCTTCCTCCGACACCTACATTGAGAAAGATTCCAGCATTAATGAAGAAATCGATAAACTGCGGCACTCGGCGACCAGCGCGCTGTTCGAGCGGCGGGATGTCATCATTGTGGCGAGTGTGTCGTGTATTTACGGTCTCGGTTCGCCGATGGAGTACCGTAATTTGGTGCTGTCTCTGCGGGTAGGGATGGAGAAGCCGCGTAATCAAATTTTAAGCCGGCTGGTGGATATCCAATATCAACGGAACGATATCAATTTCGTACGCGGTACGTTTCGGGTGCGCGGCGATGTGCTCGAGATCTTCCCGGCTTCCCATGGGGAGAAGGCGATCCGCGTGGAGTTTTTTGGCGATGAGATTGAGCGGATTACGGAGATCGACGTGCTGACCGGCGAATTGGTTGGGGAGCGGGAGCATGTGGCGATTTTCCCGGCGTCTCACTTCGTGACCCAGGAAGAAACGATGAAGATTGCCCTCCAGAACATCGAACGTGAGCTGGAAGAGCGGTTGGCGGAACTCCGCGCGCAAGGCAAGTTGCTGGAGGCGCAGCGGCTGGAGCAGCGGACGCGGTACGACATCGAGATGATGAGAGAGGTCGGCTTCTGCTCCGGGATCGAGAACTACTCCGGTCCGTTAACATTCCGTGAGCGGGGGGCGACGCCGTATACGTTGCTGGATTATTTTCCGGACGATATGTTGATTGTCATCGATGAGTCTCACGTCACACTGCCGCAGATCCGGGCAATGTACAATGGTGACCAAGCGCGTAAAAATGTGCTGGTTGAACACGGATTCCGCTTGCCGTCGGCGCTGGATAACCGGCCGCTAAGATTCGAGGAGTTCGAGGAGAAAGCGACGCAGCTGATTTATGTCTCGGCGACGCCAGGCCCTTACGAATTGGAGCACTGCGATACGATGGTCGAGCAGATTATTCGTCCGACAGGCCTGCTGGATCCAGTCATCGAGGTGCGGCCAACGAAGGGGCAAATCGATGATCTGATCGGAGAAATCCGTGACCGCATCGCTAAAGACGAACGCGTGCTGGTAACGACGTTAACGAAGAAGATGGCCGAGGACTTGACCGATTACCTCAAGGAAGTTGGTATCAAGGTAAGGTATCTTCACTCCGATATTAAAACGCTGGAGCGGATGAGTATATTGCGCGACCTGCGGTTGGGAACGTTCCATGTTCTGATCGGGATCAACCTGCTGCGGGAAGGTCTGGATTTGCCAGAGGTTTCGCTGGTGGCGATTTTGGATGCCGACAAGGAAGGCTTCCTCCGTTCAGAGCGCTCGCTGATTCAAACGATTGGCCGGGCTGCGCGGAATGCGGATGGCCGCGTGCTGATGTACGCTGATACGATCACGGAGTCGATGGATAAGGCGATCAAGGAAACCGAGCGGCGGCGCAGCATTCAGATCGCGTACAACGAGAAGCACGGCATCACGCCGCAGACGATTCGCAAGAAAGTCCGCGATGTGATCGAGGCGACCAAGGTCGCAGAGAGCAAAGCGGATTATCTGGCCGATGCCAAAGGCAAGATGTCCAAGCGCGACCGCGAAGCGATGATCGCCCGCCTCGAGGCCGAGATGAAAGAAGCGGCCAAAAACCTGCAATTCGAGCGTGCGGCCGAGCTGCGTGATGCGATCCTCGAACTGCGGGCGGAGGCATAAGCGTAGGCGAGCTGGCGCCGTTTAGCAATATGAGCCAGCCATAGGTTAGTCAAACAAGATTGCTGACCTATGGCCCTGGTTTGGGGCGGCTCATATGGGACTCTTAGGTTGTAAGTTGCTGTAACGGAACGGAGAGACCTTATTTGCTCTAGAGAGCAAGGTTTCTCGTTCTAACGGAACGAGGAGACGCTATTTTGCTTGATAATGCACTAAACGTCGTTATAGCTGGTGAATAAGGTCTCTGGGTTCCGTTAGGACGGGAAATATCCAGGAAATCAACGAATAACGTCGCTACGTTCCGTTAGAATCCGGGCGCCCTGGGAGTGGGGCGTCGGCAAACCAACCCTATGTGAATAGCATCGTGATGGGAAGCCGGTTTTAGAGAAGTGAAAGTTAAATCAAGTTTAAAAATCGGGTTTTTAGCACCGAGAAGGTTGGATGAAGGAGGGAGTGAGTAGCGGAGCGTAGGTGGGGCTACGTGAGCAACGGAGCGACCGACTGAATTCAAGATTCGATGTCGAAATACTCCTATGAAATAGCATCGTGATGGGAAGCCGATTTTTAAACAACATCTATAAAAGGGAGATGAAGTTGTTGGGTCGCGAGAACATAGTCATCAAAGGCGCCAGAGCGCACAATCTGAAAAACATAGATGTCACGATACCGCGCGACAAGTTTGTCGTGCTTACGGGGTTAAGCGGCTCCGGCAAGTCATCGCTTGCCTTCGATACGATTTATGCCGAAGGGCAACGCCGTTACGTGGAGTCGTTGTCTGCGTATGCCCGGCAGTTTTTGGGGCAAATGGATAAGCCGGATGTGGATTCGATCGAAGGATTGTCCCCAGCCATCTCCATCGACCAGAAGACGACGAGCCGCAACCCGCGTTCGACGGTAGGGACCGTTACGGAAATCTATGACTATCTTCGTCTGCTATACGCCCGGATCGGGCATCCGCATTGTCCGGATCACGGCATTGAGATCACGTCTCAGACCGTTGAGCAGATGGTGGACCGCATTATGCAGTATCCGGAGCGGACGAGATTGCAGATCTTAGCTCCTGTCATTTCCGGCAAAAAAGGCGAGCACAAAAGCTTGCTCAGTGAAATCGCCAAGCAAGGCTTCGTCCGGGTTCGGGTGGATGGAGAGCAGCGCGATTTGTCGGAAAATATTGAACTGGAGAAGAACAAGAAGCACACTATCGAAGTGATTGTCGACCGGATCGTGGTGAAGGAAGATGCGCGCAGCCGGCTGGCCGATTCCATTGAAACGGCGCTGAAAATGTCCGGCGGGCAAATCCTCGTGGATATTATTGGCCAAGAGGAGCTTCGCTTTAGCTCGAACTATGCTTGTCCGATTTGCGGATTCAGCATCGAAGAGCTGTCGCCGCGGATGTTCTCTTTTAACAGTCCGTACGGGGCTTGCCCAGAGTGCGACGGACTTGGCGTGAAAATGATCATCGACAAGGACTTGCTCATCACGGATCCTTCCAAATCGATTGAGGAAGGCGCATTTGAGGCTTGGGCGGGCGGCACCTCCAACTACTATCCACAGTTTTTGAGATCGGTATGTGAGCATTTTAATATCCCGCAAAATGTACCGGTTTCCGAATTAACGGAAGATCAGATGGACAAGTTGCTCTATGGCACAGGTGATGTGAAGGTAAGGTTCCGCTATGAGAACGATTTTGGCATGACCCGGGATGCCTATGTCACGTTTGAAGGGATTATCCCTAACTTGGAACGGCGTTACCGGGAAACGGCTTCAGAGGGAATCCGCGAGTTCATCGAGCAGTTTATGGGATCCAAGCCTTGTGGTACCTGTCATGGTCACCGCTTGAAGAAAGAGGTTCTGGCCGTAACGGTAAATGATCAGAACATCGCCCATGTGACGTCTTTGTCGATCGGCGAAGCCCAAGAGTTCTTTGGGAGCCTGGAGCTGACGGATAAGGAAAAATCCATTGCCAACCTGATTCTGAAAGAGATCAATAACCGACTTGGGTTCCTGGTGAACGTCGGCTTGGATTATCTGACGCTTAGTCGTGCGGCTGGTACCTTGTCTGGCGGCGAGGCGCAGCGCATTCGGCTGGCGACACAAATCGGTTCGAGCCTGATGGGCGTCCTGTACATCCTGGACGAGCCTAGTATCGGGCTGCATCAACGGGATAACGATAAGCTGATTTCAGCGTTGACTCACATGCGCGATCTTGGCAATACGTTAATCGTCGTGGAGCATGACGAGGATACGATGCTTGCTGCAGACCATATCATCGATATCGGGCCTGGGGCAGGGATTCACGGGGGGCAAGTGATCTCACAAGGGACTCCTCAGGAAATCATGAACGATCCGCGCTCCCTAACGGGGCAATATTTGAGCGGGAAGAAGTTTATCCCGGTACCTTTGTCTCGACGGAAGCCGGATGGCCGCTGGCTGGAGATCAAAGGGGCCAAGGAAAACAACCTGAAGAACATCAACGTTAAAGTCCCGATCGGGGTATTTACGGCGGTGACGGGAGTATCCGGCTCCGGTAAGTCGACCCTAGTCAACGAGATTTTGTATAAAACGTTAGCTCGCGACTTGAACCGAGCGAGAGTGCGTCCAGGCCAATACAAGGAGATCAAAGGCCTCGAGCACGTGGAGAAAGTCGTTGATATCGACCAGTCTCCAATCGGCCGCACACCGCGGTCCAATCCGGCAACGTACACCGGAGTGTTTGACGATATTCGTGATCTGTTCTCGCAGACGAACGAAGCGAAGGTACGCGGCTACAAGAAAGGCCGTTTCAGCTTCAACATTAAAGGCGGTCGCTGCGAAGCCTGCAAAGGTGACGGGATCATCAAAATTGAAATGCACTTCCTGCCGGATGTTTATGTTCCTTGCGAAGTTTGCAAAGGCAAACGATACAACCGCGAGACGCTGGAAGTCAAATATAAAAACAAGAGCATTGCTGATGTGCTGGAGATGACGATCGAGAATGCTACGGAGTTCTTCCAAAACATTCCGAAAATTCATCGCAAGCTGCAAACGTTGATGGATGTGGGATTGGGGTATGTGACCCTGGGGCAACCGGCAACGACGTTGTCCGGCGGGGAAGCCCAACGCGTGAAGTTGGCATCGGAATTGTATCGCCGCAGCACCGGCAAAACGATTTACATTCTCGACGAACCTACCACGGGCTTACACGTCGACGATATCGACCGGTTGCTTAAGGTGCTCCATCGCCTGGTTGATTCCGGCGAGACGGTGCTTGTAATTGAGCACAACCTGGACGTCATCAAGACGGCCGACTATTTGATCGACTTGGGGCCGGAAGGCGGCAGCGGGGGAGGTACAGTGATCGCCACCGGCACGCCGGAGGACATCGTGAAGGTGGATAAATCCTATACCGGCCGATACCTGGCTCCGATCCTCAAGCGGGATACGAAACGCACCGCCGAACTTAATCAAGTCGAAGAGAAAGATCGGGAAGTCGTATAGTAGAGAAAAGAGCAGCCTCTATTGAGAGGTTGCTCTTTTTTTTTGGTGCGGCCGAAGCCTCTTTTTGCCCCCTCTTTTTGAGGATTATCCCGTTGCATCAGATGGGAACGATCTCTGAACGAAAGGGATAATTGTGGAAAAGAGGCCACAAAGATAGAAAGAAGGCCGGCCCCATAGGGGACCGGCATTTTTTTTCAATGATATCGAATGAAGCTGTTAATGTCCCTCCGCTTACGAGGCGATTCCCGCAGCTAGAATTTGGTTCAGCTGTTCTTGGAACGCCGGAACTCCGACGCGTCGAACGAAATCATGGAACGATTCGGAAGCATTGCGATTCGTTTTGTAGAATAATAGCAACTGCTCTAGGACATAGGCGACCTGGTCGCCTTTGACGCGACCTTTAAGCGCTTGGTTAAACTGGGCTTGCGGCCCGTTAGCTCCACCGCCTAATGTCCCGCCTACAGCAATATCAAATGCGTCAACCATACCTTCCGGCGTCTTGATCAGCGAACCCTGCAAGCCGATATCGGCGATATGTTTTTGGCCGCAAGCATTCGGGCAGCCGATAAAGTGGATGCGAACCTTTTCGTCCAGTTCAACATGTTCATCCAGATATTCTGCAACTTCAGCTGCGCGCCGTTTGGTTTCGACGATGGCCAAGTTGCAAAATTCATTGCCTGTGCAGGAAACGGTCCGGCTCATAAAATGCTTCGGAAACGGCGTTAACCGCTGAAGAACCGGCGCTTGGAGCGCTTCTTCCACTTTGTCGTCCGGAATACCGCTGATCAAAATATTTTGCGACATCGTAGTACGGATTTTGCCTTCGCCGTATTGGTCAGCCACATCGGCCAGCTGCTCCAGCTCATCGGCGTTCAAACGACCCACGGGTACGTTAAGGCCAATATAGTTCAGCCCTTCTTGCTTTTGCGGATGCACTCCGTCGAAATAGGCGGCTTGCCAGCCGACGGTCTTGTCTTCCCCGCGCGACTCCAGCTCACCTACCAGCTCGATTAATTTCTCTTTAAATTTCTCCGGCCCCCAGTCTGCGACAAGAAATTTCAAGCGAGCGTGGTGGCGTTTCTCCCGATAGCCATAATCACGGAATATCGTGGTGACCCCAATGGCCACTTTCAGCACTTCCTCAGGTCTAACGAAAATGTCGAGCGGCTTCGCCAAATGTGGCTTTGCGGATAAACCACCGCCGACCATGACATGAAACCCGATGGTCTCTTTTCCGTCAATCACCTTGACCGCGGGGGTAAAGGCCAAGTCATTGATTTCCGCTTGCGCATTATTGTAAATGTTTGCGGAGATCGACATTTTATATTTTCGCGGCAGGTTGGAGAAGTCACGGTTCAGCAGGAAGAATCGGTTCACTTCCTCCACGATCTCCGTCGTATCGATTAATTCGTCCTTGTCGATTCCGGCCAGCGGATTCCCTACAATGGTACGCGGGCAGTCACCGCAGGCTTCGAACGAATACAGCCCCACCTGATCTAGACGCTCGAAAATATCCGGCAAGTTCTCCACCCGCAGCCAGTGGAACTGGATGGCTTGCCGTGTAGTTACGTCCACCAGGTCACGGCCATACAAGCGAGAAATTTCCGCCAGCGCACGTGCTTGCTTCGTGGTCATGATCCCGGTGTTGATGCGCACGCGCATCATGAAGTGACCGTCTTTTGGCTTTTGTTGATATACGCCGGCCCATTTGAAGCGATCCATATCGTCAGCAGGAATCGAGTCGTAGCCTTTCACCGCGTATTCCTCAATAATCGTGCGGATGACGTCCAGCCCGTCTTTTTCCAGTTTAACGAACTCGAATTTGTTTAATTTCTCCGGCTCTTTGGTCCATATCGGTTCATAAGCCATGCGATAACCTCCCTATGTTACGTTTGGGTAAAGAATCCTCAATGGATCCCGTGTATTAATTCCGACAATAAAACTCTGAATAAGGTTATTTTTCATGGTACCATAGAAGCCTAAGAGCGTAAACAAAGAAAGGAATTTTTTGGCATAAGACTTCCTTATGAGCAACTAAAGATCTGGTGATAATGTATTTGTCAATGATATCCTGCATAAAATAAGGCTTAAATCTGGCAGCAAACACGTAAATTCAGCGAAAACTTTGACAAAATCTTGTCTTTCCTCTTGCATCCGAACCGGAGGGAAGATAACATAGAAGAAGAGTTGTGATTTCGTGGATTTCAAGAGGAGGTTTCGCGATGTTGCTCCAAGCAGCGGAAGAAACAGCAAAAACAACGAATTTTAACGGGTTCGATATTTTTATGATTTTGTTTACGATCGTGATTTTTATTGGCGTGATCCGTCTGTTGAGAGAGCGTCCGAAGAAGAACCTGTTCGCGATCGCTTTCGGGATCATTAGCTTGCTGGTCTTTTTGGCATCGGATGCAATTATGATTAAGACCTGGTTTAGTTAAGCAAAGCAAGCGATACATATTTCCTTATGTGAAATAAGCCAAGGCACTTTATTCTTGATAAAGGAATAAGGTGTCTTTTCAATTTACAGGATCTGGATTATAATAAGAGCCAGGTGAAGCACACCTTGACATCTTTTGGATGGCGAGGTGTGTTTTTTATTTGCAACAAATGGATGAATTTATCAGAAAAGCAAGAAGAAAGGAGGTTTTCGGGGAGTGGAAGCGAATATGTGAAGATACATATTTTTCCTTTGAGGGAAAGTTGAAGACTAGGTGTGGGAGTGATGAATGTGAAAAAGATGCTGGTGATAGGGCTGGTTGGATTGATGTTGGTCAGCTTGATTCCGGGTAAGCCTCATCTTCATGCCGCTTCCGGAGGGTTCCCAGATGTTAAGGAAGGGCACTGGGCTAAAGCGGCGATTGAGTCGGCTGTAGCTAAAGGTTATTTTAAAGGCTATGCAGATGGAACCTTTAAACCAAATGGAACCGTAACTCGAGCTGAGTTTGCTGCCTTATTAGCACGGGTAGCTAAAGCAAAGGAATCGGAGGAATCAGAGGCGTCAGGGCACTCGTTTTCAGATTTAGCGGGGCATTGGAGCGAACCTGAGGTCGAACGTGCAGTAGCCCTTGGTTTTATTCAGCCTAGCGACTATCCAAATGGGTTTCAGCCGAATACGCCGATCACCCGCTTTGAAATGGCCAAGTGGATGACATCAGGCCTGGCAGCCAACAGCGATGACTTTAAACAGGCGTTGGAGGACACTAAAACAACGGTAATCCCGGTAAGAGAATATTTTAAACCGGGGATCCCTGAGTCGAAGTCTTCCTATGTTGCCGTTGCCTTAGGGACTAAGTTGATGAGCGGGTATCCGGACGGTACCTTTGGATTGGATAAGAAAGCAACCCGCGCGGAGACCGCCATCATTCTGCAGAATTATGAGCAGGTGAGTAGTAGAGAAGCGGGGAGTTTTTTGGGATTAAATGAATTACGAGAAGTCGGAACTCAACGCACAAATATGGAAACGATCAGTCCATTTACGACAGGGAATAATCCCTTGACCAATGTAGTAGATAAAACGCTGACGTTCCGTAACCATGCTGGCAGTGTTAAACTTCGCAACTATATCATTACGGATAGTGAGGACTTTAAGGATATTAAAAGTATTTACGCACCATTATTTATTGATCAAACCGATTATGACGCCCGTTTGGATCGACCGGGAAGGTACAGAGCCTACATTCAAATTACTATCTATCCAAAAACAAAGGATTTTGATTTGGGCCATTATATGAACGGTTCAATTTATGGGCTGGTCAATGGGAGTAGAATTGCAAATACGAAACTAACGGAAAAATACGGGTATCTTACATTGCCTAATATGTACACAAAGGAATTTTTTAAAGAGCATAATTCCAGTGACGGGATAACATTATGGGTAGAGACTATTCTCAATATTAAAACATCTCCGGGTGATCAACTTACTACAGACGACGGTTCTTTTTCCTCATTAAGACTTAAATAAGGGGCGAAAATGAATGAAAAAATGGAGTGTCTGGTTTTTATTACTCACTCTATTGGTCTTGCCCTGGAATTTCGCAAACGCTGCATTTGAAAATGGTTATCCTGCTTTAGGTATTGAGGTTTCACCTGTTGGGCCAGCACAAATGCAAACTGTTAGAGTAGAGGTAAGTGGTGATGCTACAGCTCGACCAAAGGTAGTTTGGGTGCAAAGCGATACAGATATTTGGACGGCTACCTTTGATGATGGAACTCGCGTAGATACGGGTACACATGGTCGAGGCACCAGTGCAGAGCCCTTAAGACAACGAATTGATTTCACTCTCGACTTATCATCGTATGCACCAGATTCTTTGGAAGACGTTCTAGGAAATAAGTTCTTGAAATCATTCATTAAAGATTTGTCTATTGATGATATGGAATGGAGAGAAGAAAAAAGCTATGAGCCAGTCGGAGCCAAGCCAGTTTTTCAAAAGGGAAGCACTAATGCTACAATCAAAGTTTGGACTGGATATCCGTTAATCGTTAGTAACAAGTATAAATATTCGACCCGGTATGATGGTGAAGATAAGTTTATGGCCGAGTATTACGTTCCTATGAAAGTTATATTTAGTGGCTACGTGGTTGAGAAAAAGAGAATGCGTGTGCTGGATAACGCTACGTTGGCGGTAGGCCAAACCAAGGAATTGAAGGCTCAAGTTAATACCTTAGAGTACAACATGTCCGACTGGGGCGATAAATGGTTTGATGTTACTTCAGCTAGCGAGACCTCTTGGTCTTCTAGTAACACTAGTGTGGTAACAGTTGATGGGAACGGAAAAGTGACAGCGAAATCACAAGGAACCGCCATTATCACTGCCCAATGGAAAAAGGGACCATACTGGTTATACGGGTCAGCTACCATAACTGTAGGAACCGGCGGGGGAGGTCCGGGCATTCCCACAGACCCGACACCACCTCAATGCACACAACCCACCCCCAGCGGCAATGTCATCGATGTACCGTTAAATGACCCCGCCGTGAGTGCGGTCATTAAGGCGGATAGTCGGGGGGCGGAGCGATTTAATGTGCTGGATGGGATTCCGACTTCGGAAAGCCTGTACGGGAACGTTATGGCCAAAAGCTACTTGTCAAAGAATCGATTCGTGGAGATGGCCGGGAAATGTACTTTTGAGATTACGGTAAACCGGGAGTATACGTTAACGTGGGACCCTGGCAAAGAGGTGGAAGGGCCGGATGGCACAACCCATAAGGAGCCGGATCCCCAAACGGATACGGAGACCCTGACGAAAACATACACCATCGAACGTCAATATTCCTATTGGGTTATTGATAACCTCGAGGTATACAAAATTAATGAGGCAGCTTTGCAGAATTACGCGTTTGAAGGCAATGGCATTCGAATACAGCCTACTGGGTATACTCCCCCGTCCTACTCGACGAGTTTAACGCACGGGTTCACGCCACCGAATCCAGAAAATCCGGTAGAAGCGCCTCCCGGAAGTAAATCTGGAGGAACGGAAAGACCGGATGTGAGCGGGGAGGACTTGAAGTCTTTTGCTGAGAGTGCCGTGGAAGAAGTGAAGGTCAAGAATGATACCTTGATCTTTAACGGAAGTACCATTATGAATGGCGCTGAAACGAGTCGATCGGGGGCGCGGCCCGGCCAGATTCCCTCAGCACCGCAAATCAACGAAAATGTGCTGTATAGTCCAGGTCATGTGATCCCGACTAGCAAGACGAATAAGGCGAACCAGCCTAGTACCGGCACGATCTATTACGGGCTGATGAGCGGCAACATCAATGGCGGCGCGGACAAAAGCTTCCCTATTAACGGGATCAACAGTGTAACTGTACATACGCCCGTAGTGATATACCCCGGTGTCTCCGACGACAAGGCGCATAATCAGAAGACGACGCCGGCGGCGGGGCGGTCGGCTGTGATTTTGGATCGGCCGTTTACCGTCACGATGCCTAACAGCGGCCAGCATACCAATTACTTGGGGTACGGCAACCGGGACTATTTGAAGTATGTCGGCAGCAAGCAGGTTCGCTTCCCGTTTGATGTTTATGAGGGAGCGAAGGCGAGATTTTATCCGAAAAATACCTGGATCGAAGTGGACAAGACCCGGGAGCAGTTTGACTTCTATCTCCCTGTTTGGGTGGATGAAGGGTTTTATACCGTGGAGTTCCGCACCATTGCACATAATGCGCCAGCCGGAGCGACGGAGCAGACGAATGCCAACTTGAACCTCACGCATCATATCGCTTACGGCACCGTGCCGGTTGATGTGATTGGGCGGGTGTTCGATTTCAAAGTGACGGATATTGCCGATTACAACTGGGAAGGTGTGTTTCGGACGGCTCCGGGAAGCCCGGTGCCCACCGGGGCTGCTTACTGGGTTGGACTCAACGGGATTGATGGAGCCCCAAGAGGCAATGCGCCGCAGTATACGCTGCCCATCCGACCTGGCAGTCATCCGCTTTACAAAAACGCAGTCATCAAAACGGGTTATCACTTCAAATTTGATCTAAAAACCAAAGGGAATATGTTTGGGCCCTTAGATCAAATCGTGATCACCCCCACGTTTGATTTCATCGATGCCGAAAGCGGAAAGCGCCAGCCCGTCGATCTGTATTATCATACCGGCAACCGGAGTTATGTTCGGATCGGATCCCCCTTGGACCAGGTGCAGCGCTATGTGATTCTTAACGAACGCCTGCGGAATGTGCCGATCGAGGAGCTCACGGATACCGCGCTCTATAAATACGATCACGACTACACCTTTGATCAGGTGGCCGGCATCGGACGAAGCCAGTTCGTGCAGCGGTTCATCCAGAAGCAATCGATGCAAAAAACTCCTGTCGGCAGCCTGAGCCTGCTGCGGTTACCGGAAGGCGTTCGCACGCTGATCGGTCCGAAGTCAGGAATCCCTGCAGGCGTTGATCCTGCTCGGGTGAATGCCGCAGTACAACGATGGTACGGCGAGTACAGCCTGCCAGCTGAGCTGTACGCGGTCCCGGCGGGGACGAACGTAGCGGAGTATGGACGGACGCATAGCGGGTTGACGGATCGATCGGAGATCTTTTTGAAAAAAGGCTACATCGTGGTGAACTTCAACATCGAGACGGTGCGAAACGGGGAGCTGGGGAAGCCGTATCTTCAATACATCCAAGCGCCGCTGATGAACCAGTGGACTGGCATGGAAGGTTTTGCGCGGAGTGTAGTAGACCCTTACGGTCGGCGCTTTACGTTGAAGGATGGGGACGTGGCGTTTTACCATGCGGACCTGTCGAGTCGGGATGATTTCAGACCATTGGTGACGCATTAGCTGAAGGGATAATGAGTTAGGGAGCCGGGTTGCTCTGGGATCGAACGGGTTTTTCGATGCAGAGCTTCACGGTTCCCTTTTTTTCGTCAAGTTCTGCCCACGATTTTGTGCAATCTATGATACAATATTCTAGTCTATTTTTGAGGCAAGTGAGATGTGGGAGGACCATCAAGTGAAGAAGCCATGCCCGTTTATCGCCGTGGAAGGCGCCATCGGAGCCGGAAAAACCACGCTGGCCACGATGCTCGCTGAGCGGTTTGACTTACCGCTGTTGAAGGAGATCGTGGAGGAGAATCCGTTCCTGGACAAGTTTTATCAAAATATCGAGGAATGGGCGTTTCAGCTGGAAATGTTCTTTTTGTGCAACCGGTACAAGCAATTGGAGGATACGGTAAAAAACTACGTGTCCCGAGGGCTGCCGGTCGTGTCGGACTATCATATTTATAAAAACTGGATTTTTGCCCAGCGGACGCTGCAAGGGGACAAACGGGAGAAGTGCCGGCAGATTTATCATCTGCTGACCGACGATCTGCCAAAACCGAATGTAATTGTGTATATCCAGGCGGAACTGGCGACCTTGTTAAAGAGAATCGAAAAACGCGGCCGCAGCTTTGAGCAGGACATCGATCCCGGCTACCTGGAGCGGCTGATCGAGGATTATGAAACGGCGATTGCGCAGATTAAAGCGCGTGAACCGGAGACGGTCGTGATTACGATTGATGGCAATACGCTGGATTTTGTGGAGCATCCGGAGCATTTTGAGCAGATCGTTGCGAAGATAAAGGAGCACTTATAAAAAATGAGTCATGAATTGTACATCCCCAAAGACGCCGTAATCACGGTAGCGGGTACCGTTGGCGTTGGCAAATCCACGTTGACGACTGCGTTGGCAGCTCGGCTTGGCTTTCGCACTTCGATGGAGAAGGTTGATAATAACCCGTATCTGGAGAAGTTCTATCAAGATTTCGAGCGATGGAGCTTTCATCTGCAGATTTATTTTCTGGCGGAGCGGTTTAAAGAGCAGAAGGCGATCGTTGAAGCGGGCGGCGGGTTCGTTCAGGACCGTTCGATTTACGAGGACACCGGGATTTTCGCCAAAATGCATGCCGATCAAGGCACGATGTCCAAGACAGATTACGAGACGTACACCAGCTTGTTTGAGGCGATGGTGATGACGCCGTATTTTCCGCATCCAGACGTGCTTATTTACCTGGAAGGGAATCTATCGTCCATCCTGAATCGGATCCGGCTGCGGGGCCGGGAAATGGAGATCCAGACGGACGTCTCCTATTGGGAGCATATGCATGAACGGTACGCAAAATGGATCGAGGAGTTTGATGCCTGCCCGGTGCTGCGGCTGAACATTGATGAGTACGATGCCACAGATGAAGCGTCATTGGATGAAATTATCCGCCAGGCGGCAGAAATCATTCATGCGTCGCGGGCGAAGCGAAACGGTTAAATATATATCATGAGGTCAATGGGAGCTGAGGCTACTGTTGGCTTCTTTTTTTTGATGAGACAAGGGTGGGCTTGGCTTCGGATAGGAGAGGTGCGTTTGGAGGGGGCTTTTTGATGATTATCCCGTTGCGTCAGAGCTTGGGGACAGAGAATGCTTGCGATAAAAGAATAGCTTGCGAACCAGGCTTCCTCATGTCACTCCCTGTCCTGATATCCCTCTTTCTGAACGAAAGGGATAATGGCGTAAAAGGGGCGTCAGAAGGGGGATAAAGGCTCTGAAGGCGGGCGCCATGTTTTTCCTTGCGAATGGATGGAAAAGCTAGAGTGCACGGGCAATGTCTGCTAGAATATATAAGTTGAACATTCGCTTAAATTTTGAATTTCTGCAATCAAGTAGAATAGAGGCCGGCTGCGGCCGGATTGGGAGGACATATATGAGCAAGACGACGTTAACGCGGCAGGATGTAGAGCTGCTGGCGCCGGCCGGCGATTGGGATTGCATGCGGGCGGCGGTGGCGAACGGGGCGTACGCGATCTTTTTTGGCGTGGAGAAGTTTAATGCCCGGGCGCGGGCGAACAATTTCCGGATGGACGAGCTGCCTGAGATTATGGCTTTTTTGCATAGCTATGGAGTTAAGGGATTCCTGACCTTCAATATTCTTGTGTTCGAGGATGAGCTGCGGGATGCGCAGGAGTTGGTTGAGGCGTGCATCAATGCAGGGGTGGATGCGGTTATCGTGCAGGACCTCGGGTTGGTGAAGCTGATCCGCGAGTTGTCACCGGATTTCCCGATTCATGGCTCGACGCAGATGACGATTACGTCGCCGGAAGCGGTGGAGTTCGTGAAGCCGTGGAATCTGGAGCGCGTGGTGCTGGGCCGGGAAAACAACCTCAAGCAAATCAAAGTCATCGGGGAGCAAGCCAAGCTGCCGATGGAGGTATTCGTGCACGGGGCGCTGTGCGTGTCCTACTCCGGTCAATGCTTGACGTCGGAAATGTGGGGCGGACGCTCGGCGAATCGCGGCGAATGCGCGCAAGCGTGCCGGCTGCCGTACGACCTGATCGTCGACGGGGAACAGAAGCCGATGGGCGATGTGGCTTACCTCTTATCGCCAAAGGATTTGGCGGCGATCGACATCATGCCGGAGTTGATTGAGGCGGGCGTGACGTCTTTTAAAATTGAAGGGCGACTGAAAAGTCCGGAGTACGTTGCCAACGTGGTGAGCAAGTATCGGAAGGCGATTGACCGTTATTTTGACGGGGACGATACGCGTCCGTCGAAGGAGGAGATCCGTGAGCTGCAGCAGAGCTTTTCGCGCGGCTTTACGCATGGCTTCCTGGAGGGGACGAACAATAAGAAGCTGGTCGACGGGACGTTCCCGAAAAGTCGGGGCGTGTACCTGGGCCGCGTAGAGAAGGTGCTGCGCGACGGCGTCGTCTGCAAGCTGGAGGCGCCGCTGAAGCGTGGGGACGGGATCGTGTTTGATGCCGGGGATCCGACGCAAAAAGAAGAAGGCGGCCGCGTCTACGACCTGCGCCGTCAAGGCGTGAAGCAGGAAGGCGAAGCCGGAGAGGGTTGGATCGTCGATATCGTGCCGGGACGTAATAACGTGGATTTGCGCCGCGTGCACGTCGGGGATCGCATCTGGAAGACGAACGACCCGGCGCTCGACAAGCGGCTGCGCCAGACGTACGAGACCGAGAAGCCGTACCGCGTCTTCCCGGTGCATGTGCGGGCCGTGGGCCACGCCGGCGGGCTGCTGAACACCTTCTGGACGGATGTCCAGAAGGGAACGACGGTGCAAGTCGACTCGGAGCTGGAGCTCGAGGTCGCGCAAAAACGGCCGATGGACGCCGCCCTGCTCGAAGAGCAGTTCGGGCGTCTCGGCGGCACGGTGTTTCAGCTCGAGAAGCTGGATGCGGAGCTGCATGGCGACGTCATCCTGCCGATCCGAGAGCTGAACAGCATCCGCCGGCGGGCGGTGGAGCTGCTCGCCGCCGAGCGGCCGAAGCCGCCCGTGTGGACGCGCACACGGGCGGCGGGGGTGTTGGACGCCCCAGCCGTGGGCGGGGCGTCGATGGCGCCGCTGGCGCCGGCGGCGGCAGCCGCTGCGGTTGCGGGGCAACCGCAGCAGGCGCAGGGCCGCGGGCCCGCGGCGCCGGTGAAGCACGGCGAAGCGCAGCTCGCCGCGCTGTGCCGCAGCCTGCCGCAGGTGCAGGCTGCGCTGGAAGCCGGCGTATCGTTCATCTACGCCGACTTCGAGTTTATCAAGCAATTCCCGGCAGCCGTTGAAGCCGTTCGCGCAGCCGGCGCTCAGATTGCGCTGGCGACGCCGCGCATCCACATGCCGGGCGAAAACGGCTACCACAACAACATCCTGCGTCTCCAACCCGACGCGGTGTTGGTACGCAACACCGGGGCGCTGTATTACTACCTGCGCCATCGGCAAGAGAACCCGTCGGCCGTGCATCCGCGGTTGATCGGCGATTTCTCGCTGAACATCGCCAACCACCTGACGGCCGAGCTGTTCCTGGAGGTCGGCTGCGACGTGGTCACGCCGTCCTACGACTTGAACATCCAGCAGATGGTCGATCTGCTCCGGGTCAGCCCGACGGCCGACATGGAGATCGTGATCCATCAGCATCTGCCGATGTTCCATACCGAACACTGCGTGTATTGCACCTTCCTCAGTGAAGGGACGGACTACACCAACTGCGGTCGCCCGTGCGAAAAACACCGCGCTTCTTTGCAGGACCGCATCGGCATGTCTCACCCCGTCCGCGTGGACGAAGGCTGCCGCAACACGGTGTACAACGCCATCGAACAGTCGGGCGCGGAGTATCTGAATCATTTTCTCGAGCTGGGCGTGTCCAAATACCGTGTTGAGTTCCTCGAAGAAACGCCGGAGCAGGTGCATGAGGTCATCGACCTCTACAACAAAGCGTTACGCGGAGAAATCAGCGGCACCCAGGTATGGAAAACCCTCAAAGCGACCAACCAACTCGGCGTCACGCGCGGACAGTTAGTAAAATAAAAAACGAAGGGAGTCCCCGTAGTTCGCGGTAGTTATACCGTGGGGGGCTCCCTTTTTGCTGTAACACGAGAAAATACCATTACTTAACAAGTATGGTATAATATTAGATAAGCAATAGAATAGGCTTGCAAGGGCGGTCGGCTACCTCTCATTCTCTAGGAAGGGAGGGATGCCAAATGGAAGTTTATCAAGCATTAACGCTAATGATCTCATTCGCGACATTAATGGTCCTGATACTTTCCTTCCATAAACACAAATAGACCGCCCTCGGCAAAGGAATCGGTCTATTTGTACTGAGATCCTACACAGCCTGCCGCCCTTAAAAGCGGCTATTGCCCGGAGCCGTGCCCTGTAAGCACGGCTCCTAAATAATTACTTTCATTGTATCACAATCGATACAAAATATACACGTTTGCGAACTTTTTTGCAGAGGAGCCCAACATTACTCGTACTCATCCGATTCGCTCCTATCTTCCAAGGTTTGCGAGATTTAAGGGGTGGAAGGATGCCGGACAAGCTCATCTGTACCGGTGAGTACTTCCGTGAGGAGGGAGGCGCCAAGCCTGAAACCGTATTTAAACACTGCCATCGAATGCATGTCGTTAGCTTGTGCCTGCAGATCCATCAGGTATTCCAGTTCGCTAAATTCTTCTTCGGTCAGCTTCTTACGCCATGATTCCGTAAGCTCCGAGATTTGCCGGCATAGAGGACGATACTTCGGATCTCGGGAGACAATCATTTCGTCCGGCAAAATATGCCCGGTATAAAGCTCTTCAATCAGACTACTCATACGCATCCTCCTTATTGATAGAGAGGCAGCGCCTTGAAAGGGAGGGCAGCACATGGTAGCATATTTATGCGGCCTTCCTTTGGAGGGTTGCCTCTGGGGGGAAGTGGCGGGTTCTTTTGCGAGATTGCGCCGCTTCCCTTTACTTTTGTTCGGACAAAAGCTTCTTGATCCCCAGCCGTATCGCCTCGGTGACGGTAAGTTGATGCTTGTCACAGTAAGCGATTAAGGCGTTATAAGTTTCTTCATCAAAACGTGCCTTGATAATGTATTTCTTGGGACTTTCCGCTTTTGGCCGCCCTGTTCGTGGGCTCAGTTTACCCACCTCACTTTCTGTGCCACACAATAAATATAATATTTTGTGACACAAAAAGTCAATCCTAAAAATTCCAGAATCTTGAAGAAAAACACCCTGCAAAGACATCTGTTTTCCTATCAAATACAACTTGTGGAACGTTTGTGAATTCGCTGTTCAAAGAGGCGATAACCCTTCTTTATCGCTTATAAAAATCTTGTCGATATGCTATAATGAAAGCGTAAACAAGCGAGTTGTAGAGCGGGTTTTAGCGATGTTCAGATCGCGTTGAAAAACTAGACGATTGTAAGTTGAACCCCGTCTAAATCTCGCTTGTGCCGTAGTTTTCACAAACCTTTAGGAGGGTGAAAGTGATGTTTGAAGGATTCCTCGAGATGCAGACGGTCGTGACTCGTGTACACGGACAATTGGAAATCGACGGCGAACAAGAATACCGCAAAATCGAGTTCGGCACGGAACGTTTCCTGCACACGCCGGAACCGGGTGATCGGATCCGAAACGAGGAACAGCTTCCTCAGCGCTTCACATGGTGGAAATTTTGGGTCCATTAATTCCATTCTAAATCTGCGAAAATGAATATCCCTTATAACTTAAGTTGGACTCGGGGGAATCCCTGGGTCCTTTTTGCTAACGGTCTACTTTGGATATGGTATAATGACACTAGGTAGATCATTTAAGTACGAGGGAGCCGTCATTTCATGAAAATCCGCAAAGCCATCATTCCCGCAGCCGGGCTGGGAACGCGATTCTTACCTGCCACGAAAGCCATGCCCAAAGAAATGCTGCCCATCGTCGACAAGCCGACGATTCAATATATCGTGGAGGAGGCCGTGGCTTCGGGGATTGAGGACATTATTATTGTAACTGGTAAAGGGAAACGGGCAATTGAGGACCACTTTGATGCTTCATTTGAACTAGAGTATAACCTGAATGAGAAGGGCAAGTACCGCCTGCTGGAAGAAGTTCGGAAATCCTCGGAAATGGCGGATATTCATTACATACGTCAGAAGGAACCCAAAGGTCTGGGTCATGCCATCTGGTGTGCACGGAAATTTGTTGGTGACGAGCCGTTTGCGGTCTTGCTCGGCGATGATATTGTGGAGTCGGATACCCCTTGTCTGAAGCAGATGATCGAAGTATATAATGAACATCAGGCTTCCATCGTAGGAGTTCAACCGGTGAACTGGGATGAGGTATCCCGTTATGGGATCGTTGATCCAGTGGCGGTTCGGGACCGTGTCTACGAGGCGAAGCAACTGGTGGAAAAGCCGCAGGTTGGCCGAGCCCCCTCCAATCTGGCGATTATGGGACGCTATATTTTAACCCCTGCGATTTTTGATATCCTGGACAACCAGCGCATCGGGGTGAACGGTGAGATCCAGCTCACCGACGCCATTTCACGGCTCGGCGAAACCGAACGGGTACTAGCCTACCATTTCGAAGGCACCCGCCACGATGTTGGTGAGAAGCTGGGCTTCATCAAAACTTCAATCCACTACGCTCTTGAAAATCCTGAACTTCGTGATGAGTTAATTAAATATATGTCAGAGATTGTGTTGGACAGTCTAAACTAACAAAGAAACCGGCCGCTCCCTAGGGAGTGACCGGTTTCTTTTTCTACATTAAAATGTTAGGTTAGCTAGCTGTTCGATTAAATCCTTCTCCGATGGATCAACCTTCAGCAATCGGTCGTACACCGCTTGGTCGGTAGCTCCTGTCTTCTGCAAAGCAGCTAGGTACCAACGGGCAATTTCGCGGTTTGTACTATCGGACAAATCATCCTTAATTCCAACTTTGAAGATTTCAGCTGCCTTCGCCGGTTCATTCATCATAAATTGCATTTTACCAGCATTTAGGACCATCGGCTGCGTAATCTCAAATGGATTCCCCTGCATTTGCCCCTTAGGCAACGTCTTCAAGTGCTCTACCCCATCCACAACATGCTGGTAGGCGGCTAACCCGGTTTGGAAATATTGCTCTTTCTCAGAGGGATCCTGTTCGCCAAGCTTTTGATATCCAAGCTCATAGGATTGGACGATCAGGGTTTCGTACCAGCTCATATCATAAGCATAACGATCTGCATTATCGCGGTAAACCTCATAAGCCTTGTCGTATTCGCCTTTGGACTGGTACAACTTAATCAGCTGTTTGTACATGTCCTTGTTGAAAGGTTCTTTTTTCAGTGCATTCGTAAGGAGAGTTTGCTCTTGATTGTAAAATGCATCGTCTTTCGTTTGATCAAATCCAGCTTGCAGCAGAGAACTTAAGTAAAGTACCGCATCGGGTTGGCCGCTGCGTTTCTGGAGCGCTTTATCCAAAGGAGCCTTGATCTCCTGGAAATCTGTGCTGGTCGCGATCAATTCTTTGCCTTTGGCCGCAGCACCGACGGCTTGAATATTCCGGATCGATACAAAGATCAAGATCAGGGAAGCGACCACCATGATCGTACTGTACAACCCGCGCATCATTCCCGGTTTAACGGTGAATTTTTCGACCGGTCGGCTGTCCATCGCTGCTGCCATCCCTGCAAGCCCCAGGAATACTAAGATGCCCAGGAACACATAGCTCATGTTAAAGTCCATCAAGCTGTGCATCAGGATCGAAAGGACAATGATGAAGTAGACGAAATAGGACTCCTGCTTCTGTTCATCTGCTTGGATATATCCACGAATATATTTATAGAAAATAAAAGCCAAAAATGCGATCAACACAAGGAAGCCTAAGAGGCCTACCTCAACCAAGTACTGCATCACAAAGCTGTGTGCTTGACGGCTGGTGTATGGGTTGTTCTGGTATTTTTCATAGATCGACGCCCAGGCACCGCCGCCGGCCCCAATAATCGGGTAGTCTTTGACCACCTTCGCTGCATCCTTATAGAAAGTCATCCGTTCCAGGAAGCTGTGCTGCTGCAGGTTAAGGTTCTCCAGGCGTTCCCCGATATTCCCCGGCAATATATGCTTCAGGTTCGTCCCGAGGAATAACGCAGCTAAAACAGCAACCGCAAGTACCGAAACGAGAGGCAGCCACAAGCTGGCAAGTTTCTTGCTTGCCCATTTGCGAGTTCCGTTCTCCAATCGAGGAGCAACAAAACGTTGAATCAGGCAAGCAATGACAGCCAGCACGATGGAAGCTTCCAGGACGTAGAACCAGCCCTTGGCCGGGTCACCGATCTGTCCCAGATGGAATTGCTGCCCCAGCTCTGTGACAGGCTTGGCAATGACCAGCGTACCGATTCCGGCGATCAGGCAGTATACGATCCAGAGGATTTGTTTGGCCGGCTTTAGGAACAACAGTAAGATGATAAATACGATCGGCAAAAACACCAAACCGCCCCGGGATAACGTTAAAAGAATCGAAAGGGCGATCGGTACAAGCATAAATGCATGGATTGCTTGGCTGTACCATCTTTTTGAACGTGTAATGGCGAAGACGGCTACAAAGAAAAATGCCATCAAAAACGCCGCATACGTATTCGGATATTGGAACACCGAAGCGAGACGTGGACCGTTCGCGTCCACCCAGATCGCTTGGGTGTATTGTCCGTTAACTACCGTACCCGTAAACCAGCCAACGATGGCCGATACGGTTCTCCCTTGTCCCAGCCAGTTGAACAGGCCAAAAAGCACAATGATATATCCAACGGTGATTACCGTCGTTTCAATGACAAGGTTCGACTTGCGGTTTTGCAGCAAATACAATGAAATGACAAACATAAAGGCATAAAGCGACTGAATCAGCACCATATTGGAAGCAAAGTACTGGCTTGCTGCCGAAATCAGTGCGATAATGTAAGTTATGGGAATAAGCAGAACGAACAATGCCGTCCAATCCCGCTGGTCTTCCAGCTTGAGGCTTTTGAAATAGGTGGCAACCCAACCTAGCATTAGTAGACTTCCCGCAAGCACCGCCCAATAGATGGGTCTTTCGAAGTCTAGGACAAGCCCGTTAAACAACCCGGCTTGGAACGGCGCCCAAACCAGGAACAAAATCAACCCGATCATCAACACCAACAACGCCGCAGGTAACTTCTCCCGATTTCTCGACGCTGCGGCCATTTTCCCGTATACTGGTTTCGACACGTGTTTATCTCCTTTGCGAATAGATACGACAATTATTTTAGCATATTAGTGTTAATCGGATAATGGCCTTGTAAAAATTTGATATGGCATTGTTAATTAATGGGAGCTTATGAGGAGGAACAATTATTTTTATGCAAGGCTATTTTTTAATAAAAATGATTAAAGTATACTAAATTACTATTTAAAAATTCAAACTTTAAGAAATATTAGGTTAATACTTGGAAAAGTGTACTAAATTTTTGAAAGAAAGTGTGAAAGTAAATATGAAATT
>NZ_JAWDJI010000204.1:0-32999 GCF_032465655.1 Paenibacillus sp. 3LSP
TTATTCAGCTTTTCATTCTTTCCCACTTCTTCGACTAGACGATGGCAGATAACGTATTGTGTTCCCGACGTCGAAAGGCTTAAGCAGTTGGCCCATCAAGCACAGCGATCCGGGTCACCGGGTGGCTCCGCCACTTAGCCTTACAGACGTGTCCGCCTGAGTTCACTTCCTGCTACTGAATTATCTACGTAGTGACTCCGCTTCTTATTACTCCGGGCGGACCCAGCGGCTCTAGCCGCTGGTGGGAACATGGTGTTATCTGTTGGATTGGGCCCACTTCTTCGAATAGAGACAGGACGTCGACCCACATGTTTATTCCTTCTTTTTACGCCTTTTTCAGTTTGTATTCCTCGTGCATGTTATACCTTTTTTTCTTTGTCCTCTTTAGGTAATTGCTTCTTCCGGGTTTATACGAGCTTTATTCTTTACTGGGTTTATACTGGGTTTATACAGGTCTTTTCCCGTTTTATATTCTCGTTCTTTGCTTTGTATTTACCTATCAATTTCCCTCTTCAAGCAACAGGAAGTTGCGAATGGATTACCTACAAATCTTTGGGCCCAATCTGGCAGATAACTCCCCTATCTCTGCACGTCACAAATATCTTCTTGAGACGGGGATTTGCGTAATTAATCATACAACCTTAATTATACCTCCATTTCTTATTTCTGTATGTTGTAATTTATCCCCCTCCCGTAGTCTGCTATCTCCCCTGCTGATCACGTAATATCCGATCAAGTGGACTCTCAATCTGTTTCAGATTCTTGGTGCTGACGTGGGTGTAGCGTTCGGTGGTGGAGGGATTGGCGTGGCCCAGCAGTTCCTGGATATAGCGGAGGTCGGTGCCGTTCTCAAGCAAATGGGTGGCGAAAGAGTGCCGAAGGACATGAATGCCTGCCTGTTTCCGGATGCCGAAGGCTTTCAGGGCTTCCTGAAATACCTTTTGTAATGAACGTTCATGTAAGTGGCTCCCCGGATGCTGCCCCGGAAACAACCACATCGAGTTGGAAAGTCGCTCCGCTTCCACATACTTTTTGATCATGTCCCAAGCCGTTTGCGATAGTAAGGTGTGCCTGTCTTTTTTGCCTTTTCCTTGCCGGACACGAAGGAGGCCGCGTTCGGGGTCGATATCCGTAACTTTCAGCCGGACGACCTCGCTCACGCGCAAGCCTGAGGCGTAAGCCAGATACAACATCGTACGGTGCTTCAGATTCGTCGGCGCTTGGATAACGCGGAGTACTTCCTGCTCCGATAGGACATAGGGCAGTTTTTTTCTTTTTTTCGGTCGAATATATTTCATCTGTTCGGAAGGTTGCTTGAGAACCTCGACGGCCAGAAAACGTAAAGCACTAATGGCTTGGTTCACATAAGCAGGAGAGTGCCCTTGCTCAAGGAGCTGCAGAGCATACTGTTGAGTATGGGACGAGTCGATGATCGCGGACGTCATTCTCTCATCCTTGAGGGCTCCTGGGTTCTTCATCCTCAAATGATCAGCCAAGTTCTGCAAATATCGCCGGACATGCCCCCTGTAGGCCTTGCTGGTTTTGAGGCTGTATCCCTTCAGCTTGAGCGTGGTGAGCAGCTTTTGATCCAGGGCCTGAATGAGTTTTTCATTACTGGATAGCTTTGGCGACACGGCTAGCCCGTCCATTCGAATCTCCGCTTCTGGAAAGTACTCTGCAAATTGCCTGATTTTCTCCTCCGTGCAAGGAAAACGCCAGAACTTCCCATTGGGATCCCACCTTCCTCCCCCAATCGCACGCAGCTTACCGACATCCCCTTTCGAGAAATCCTCCAATTTCACGGAAATCTGATCACATTCGATCCGATGAATATGAATGTACATCCCTGATCCCCTCCATTATTCTGTCTAGCTCGAAAAAAAAAGAGACAGCCCCTCCCGGGGTCTGTCTCCGATTCTTTCGGATGGATGGTGTTACTTTATCGGTATGAATCTATTCGATTCGATTACTGCTGAAACCACATCTTAAACATATGCTTCGTGGTGGCTTTGTTCATTTCGGCGATGGAGGTGGTCAGCGGGATACCTTTCGGGCAGGCGCGGACGCAGTTTTGCGAGTTGCCGCAACCTTCGATGCCGCCGGGTTCCATTAGCGCCTCCAGACGCTCATCGGCGTTCATTTCACCAGTTGGGTGTGCGTTGAACAAGCGCACTTGGGAAATCGCTGCCGGGCCGATGAAGTCCGTCTTCTCGTTGACGTTCGGACAAGCTTCCAAGCAGACGCCGCAGGTCATGCACTTGGACAGTTCATATGCCCATTGCCGTTTCTTCTCCGGCATCCGCGGCCCTGGCCCCAGATCGTACGTACCGTCGATCGGAATCCACGCTTTGACCCGCTTGAGCGCATTAAACATCCGGCTGCGGTCGATTACCAGGTCGCGTACGACCGGGAACGTCCGCATCGGTTCAACGCGAATCGGCTGTTCCAAATTGTCGATCAGTGCCGCACAAGCCTGACGCGGTTTGCCATTGATCACCATCGAGCAGGCGCCGCACACTTCCTCCAGACAGTTGGACTCCCAGCACACTGGCGAGGTATGTTCGCCCTTGCTATTCACCGGGTTCCGCTGGATTTCCATCAAGGCGCTGATCACGTTCATTCCAGGGCGGTAGTCCAGCTCGAATTCTTCCGTATACGGCTTCGAGTTCGGATCATCCTGGCGAGTAATGATGAATTTGACTTTTTTGGCCGTTGGTTGTTTGGCCGTTACATCCGTTTCCGCCATTGCCATGGGTATCCCCTCCTATTTGTCCTTCGAGTAGTCGCGAATCCGCGGCGGGATCAAGGAAACGTCGACCGGTTCGTACGAAATTTCCGGACCGTCCGGCGTCCATTTCGCCATCGTTGTCTTCAAGAATTCTTCGTCGTTCCGGTTCGGGAACTCCGGTTTATAATGCGCGCCCCGGCTTTCGTTACGAAGCAACGCGCCCTTCGTCATCGCTTCGGCCAGCTCCAGCATGTTCCACAGCTGACGGGTGAATGCGGCTCCCGTATTGTTCCAGCGGGACGTATCGTTGATGTTGATCTTTTTGTAACGTTCTTTGAGTTCCTTGATTTTGTTGATGGTAGCTTCTAGTCGATCGTTATGACGAACGACAGTCATGTTCGCCGTCATCCATTCACCCAGTTCTTTGTGGATGACATAAGCATTTTCGGTGCCATCCATCGCCAGGATGCCTTCGTACTTCTCTTCTTGGGCTTTGCGGTAGCTTTCGAAGACGCTTGGATTCAGATCCTCAGTCGACTTCTTCAGGCCACGAAGATATTCGACCGCTTTCGGTCCGGCCACCATACCGCCGTAAATCGCCGACACCAGCGAGTTCGCACCAAGACGGTTCGCGCCGTGATATTGGTATTCACATTCTCCTGCCGCAAACAGACCAGGAATGTTGGTCATTTGGTTATAGTCGACCCACATGCCGCCCATGGAGTAATGGACTGCCGGGAAAATTTTCATCGGAATCTTGCGCGGGTCATCACCCATGAACTTCTCATAAATCTCAATAATCCCGCCGAGTTTCACGTCCAGCTCTTTCGGATCTTTGTGGGACAGGTCGAGATACACCATGTTCTCGCCGTTAATGCCCAGCTTCAGGTCCACGCACACATGGAAAATTTCCCGTGTCGCAATATCCCGCGGTACAAGGTTACCGTAAGCCGGATATTTCTCCTCCAGGAAGTACCATGGTTTGCCGTCCTTGTATGTCCAGATCCGTCCGCCTTCGCCACGTGCGGATTCGGACATCAGACGCAGCTTGTCATCCCCCGGAATGGCTGTCGGGTGAATTTGAATGAACTCACCGTTCGCGTACGTAACACCTTGCTGGTACACAGCACTCGCCGCAGTCCCTGTGTTGATGACCGAGTTCGTCGTTTTCCCGAAGATAATCCCCGGGCCGCCTGTAGCCAAAATAACCGCATCCGAAGGGAACGTGGTGATTTCCATTGAGCGAAGATTTTGCGCGGTAATGCCGCGGCAGACGCCTTCATCGTCCAACACAACGGACAGGAACTCCCAGTTCTCATATTTCGTGACCAGGCCGGCTGCTTCATGGCGGCGTACCTGCTCATCCAGCGCGTACAGCAGCTGTTGTCCGGTCGTTGCCCCGGCAAACGCCGTACGGTGATGCTTCGTACCGCCGAACCGGCGGAAATCCAGCAGCCCCTCCGGCGTGCGGTTAAACATAACGCCCATCCGGTCCATCAAGTGAATGATACCAGGTGCAGCTTCGCACATCGCCTTAACCGGCGGTTGGTTAGCCAAGAAGTCCCCGCCGTATACGGTATCGTCAAAATGCTCCCAAGGCGAGTCGCCTTCGCCTTTCGTATTCACGGCCCCGTTAATGCCGCCTTGCGCGCACACCGAGTGAGAACGTTTCACCGGCACAAGGGAAAACAGCTGGACCGGCACGCCTGCTTCGGCCGATTTAATCGTAGCCATCAGACCGGCCAAGCCGCCGCCAACGACGATTAAGCTTTGTTTAGCCATTTGCTTTCAACTCCTAAAAGTTTTGTGAGCGTTGCTTCAACGAGTGATCTGCGAACAAAACTCGCTTCGTAAGCATCTACCTAGTTTTGTGAGCGTTGCTTCAAGGGAATGCTTCGTACAAAACTTGCATCGGAAGCATTCGCTTAGTTTTGTGAGCGTTGCTTCAACGAGTGATCTGCGAACAAAACTCGCTTCATAAGCATCCGCTTTATTGTCAACGTGTCATCTACGAACAAAAACCTACGCCAACCAAGCCTTTGCCGTCTCCAGCAAAGCGCTGCCTTCCGCCTGGAATTCCGCGCCGCGGAATGCGACCAGCGACCACACGAACATCACGGCAACGATCGCGAACAAGCCCATGCAAATATAAGAGGACACCCGTTGCGACCGCGGACCGACCGTCACGCCCCAGCTCACGAGGAACGACCATAAACCGTTCGTAAAGTGGAACGCCGCCGACACAACCCCAATGATATACAACGTGAAGAAAAGCGGGTTGCTGACGATCTCATGCATCAAGCCGCCCAATTCCTCATGCTCCACATTGCCCAGCGCTACCTGTACACGGGTCTCCACCACGTGCCAGATCACGAACACAAACGCGATAACGCCGGTAATCCGCTGCAACAAATAACGCAGGTTGCGCTCGGTTGGGAACCGCCGATTGTTCGGCTTCGCCTGAAACGCAATATAAAGCCCATAAACTCCGTGATATAACAACGGCAGCCAGATCCCAAAAATCTCCAAAACCAAGACGAGCGGCAGGCTGTTCAGGAACGCAACCGCTTCCCTAAAACCTTCGCTTCCGCCTTCCACCGCCGAAAAGTTGGTGATCATGTGCTCCAGCAGGAAAAATCCCAGCGGAATGACGCCCAGCAGCGAGTGCAGTTTTCTGGAATAAAACCCTTTCATAAATGCGTGTACCCCTTTCTCATTCCATCATCCGTTTCAACTTGCGCAAATTCACTCAAGATTCGACCTTACGGGGGCGCGGAGGTTGAATATGATAAATACCACACCGCAGTCGGTAAAACCCCTTTGTACCTCCAGTTACTTGTGAACAACTTGTGTCACTTTTCATGTTACTCCTTTTTATCTTATAATGGAATTGCAATATATTTATTAATCATTATAACAAATTCACATAAGCAAACCTGTCGAATCTTGTCCTTCACCCGGAAAAAAGGAGGTTCTCCCCATGATGGAAGAGTTGCTGGTGTTCACTACCGTCGTGGAGCAATCCAGTTTGAACAAAGCATCCAAGCTGTTAAACCTGTCCCAGCCTGCCCTTTCGCGCAAAATTGCAAAATTAGAAGAGGAATGGGGGGTCTCCCTGTTTCACCGCAAAGGGAAAAGACTCGAGCTGACCCGCGTAGGTCAGGAGGCTTACCAATATGCGCTGGAACAGCGGCAACGTCACCACAACTTCCTGCAGACCGTGTCCCGCTTCAAGGCAGCGGAGCGCCGCATCGTCACGTTGGGCGCCAGCCTGACGACGATCCAAACCACGTTGCCGCCGCTCGTGACCGCGCTCATGGAGAAGTTTCCGGATATCGAACTGAAGCTCGTCACCGGCAAAACCCATGAAATCGTCTCCTACGTCCGTGAGAAGAAAGTCGATTTCGGCGTCGTGGCCTCCCTGGTGAACGAGACGGGCTTGAACTGCCTGCCGCTGTTCAAAGATCACCTCGAGCTGGTCGTGCCCAAAGGGCATGAGCTGGCCGCCGCCGGGCAGAAGCGCCGTCTGATTATGGACGATCTGAACGGCCGGCCGATGATCGTCTTTTCCAAAGGAACCTGGTATCGGCGGCTGATCGACGACCTGTTTGGACGCTACAGCATCTTGCCTGATATCCGCATGGAGATCGATTCATTTGAAGCGATCGTGCGCCTGCTGCCCATCTGCAAAGCGGCCGCGCTATTGCCTAAATCGTACTTGCGCATGCCGCTGCTGCGGGATAACGGCCTGCTGACGGTGCCGATTCCCGAGCTAGCCCAGACTCGCCGCGAAACCTGTCTCGTATACGGCGATAAATCGGAGCTGACGAGTGAAACAAAGGAATGGATCGCGCAAATCCGCGAAACCCTTGTCAAAGAATTGCCGATCTAACGCCACCATGAACCACGCACCCGAACAACAGTCTGGCGGGCATCAAAAAAAGCTGCCGCTTCCAGGTGAACACCTGGATCAACGGCAGCTTGTCCATTTTACATGAAGTATCGCAAATATACGTAGAGACTGGAGATCAAAATGGTAAGGATCATCAGCGGGAGTCCGTATTTCATGTATTTTAGAAAACTAATCGGTTCCCCTTCCTTGGCGGACATCCCGGCAGCGATCAAATTGGCACTGGCTCCGATTAATGTCCCGTTTCCACCAAGACAAGCGCCGAGCGCTAAGCTCCACCATAGCGGCTCCAAGTTCTGAATCCCCATTCCGCCCATGTCTTGAATCATCGGAATCATCGTCGCTACGAGCGGAATATTATCGATAAACGCCGACGCCAACGCACTCAGCCAGAGGATCAGCATTGAGGTGGTCAGCGGATCGCCTCCTGTCAGCCGCATTACCTCTTCGGCCACTCTCGTAATGATTCCCGTTTCAACCAACCCGCCGACCAAGACGAACAAACCGACGAAGAAGAAGATAGTGGGCCATTCCACCGAGCGGAAGGCTTGTTCCATCACGTGTTCACCGGTCAGGAGCAGCAACAGGAAAGCACCTGCCAGCGCAATCGTCGCCGTCTCCAAATGGAGGTATTGATGAAGGAAAAAACCGAGCAACGTCAACCCTAATGCAATCAAGCACTTGATGAGCAGCTTTTTCTCCGTAATCAAGCCCTCTAGACGGATCTCCATCAAGCTCTGCTGATGAGCAAAGCCCTTCTTCAACTCTTTGCGGAAGATCAAGATCACCAGCGGCAAAATCACCACCAGAATGATCATCGCAACCGGCGCTAAATTTTCCATAAAGGCGACGAAGGTTAATTCCTTCACGGCGCTGCCAATCATAATGTTCGGAGGGTCTCCGATTAAAGTCGCCGTCCCGCCGATATTCGTGGCAAGAATCATGGAGAAGAGGTAAGGGAATGCCTTGACCCTCAACCTCCGCGTAATGCTAAAGGCCACCGGAACCATCAAAATAATGGTCGTGACGTTATCCAGGAATGCCGAACCTATCGCAGTGATTAGCGCCAATAAGCCCATGAGCGTAATGGGATTGCCTTTGGCCAGCTTCGCCGTCCATATGCCAATGTAAGTGAATAAGCCGGTCTTGGCTGTCGTGTTCACGATGATCATCATCCCGATCAAGAGCCCCAGCGTATTGAAATCAATATGATGGACTGCACTCTCCTGGTCAAGGATGCCAAACATCACCATGAGCGCCGCACCAGCCATAGCCAGCACCGTTCGGTGAATTTTCTCAGAAATAATAAGTGCGTAAGTCAGCAAAAAAATGATTAAAGCCCAAATGGCCTGTTGTTCCATACTATTCCCCGTTCCCTGCTAGTAAGCCTTCTTCCCATTTCATGATGGATTGATGATCGTTTCAAACTGCTCAATATTTTTCTTAGCCCCAATGATAACCATAATGTCGCCTTCATTTAACTGATCCATCGCAGTAGGGGCTACCAAGACTCCGCTATCTCGGTGAATCGCCACAATGCTGCAGCCAAAGCGCGTTCGCGGATTAATATCAGCCAGGCACTTCTGGTGCAAGCATGCCGGAACGTTCATCTCAACGATACTGTATTCCTTCGACAGTTCAATATAATCCAGCAGATTCGGAGTAACCAGCTGATGGGCCACGCGAATCCCCATGTCGCGTTCCGGATAGATCACCCGATCCACTCCCAGCTTCTCTAAAGCCCGGCCGTGCAGAAGCGAGATCGCCTTGGCGACTACCGTTTTAATACCCAGGTCTTTAAGGAGAATGGCCGCCAGGATGCTCATTTGAATATCGGTGCCAATCGCCACGATGCCGCAATCAAAATTGCGAACCCCCAGCGACTTCAGCACCTCTTCTTCTGTGGCATCAGCGACAACGGTATGCGTAAGCCGATCGCTAAGTTCTTCCACGATCTCTTCATTCCGGTCGATGCCCAGAACCTCATATCCTAACTCCATCAATTCCAAGGCCAGACTCGAGCCGAACCGCCCCAAGCCGATGACCACAAACTGCTGCTTTTTCATTTTTGCCCATTTTCCCCTTATCCTATAATGATTTTACCTTCTGGATGGCGATACAACTCTTTCCCCTTCCTTGGACCAATCGCATAGGCGAGCGTCAAAGGCCCCAGCCGTCCGGCAAACATCGTAAGACTAATCACTACTTTTCCAAAATCCGTCAGACGCTCCGTTAAGCCCATCGATAATCCAACGGTTCCAAAAGCGGAGGTCGTCTCAAACAAGATAGAGAGGAAATTTGCATCTTCCGTAGTGGACAATACCATCGCTACAGCAACGATGACGAACAGCGCCATCATCGTAATCGTCAGCGCCTTAGAGATCCGTTCCTCAGCAATCCGGTAACGGAATAACACCAAATCCGTCCGTCCACGGATCATGGAGATCACCGCACCGATAAGAATCGTAAAGGTAGTCGTCTTGATCCCGCCCCCTGTTGAGCCAGGCGAAGCCCCAATGAACATCAGGATGATCATGAAGAATTGCGTAGCCTGACGCAGCGAACCGGTATCAAGGGTGACCACCCCTCCCGAACGCGGCGTGACCGATTGAAATAAAGAGGCCCAGATTTTGCCGCTCCAGCTAAGCGGCTCCAGCGTGCGTGGATTCGTGAATTCGAACACGAAAATGACGATCGTACCAATCACAATCAGGACCGCCGTCATCGACAGCACAACCTTGGAATGAAGCGACAATTTGCGATGCTTGCGATACTCCGCCAGATCGGACAAGACAATAAAACCAAGACTGCCGGATACGATAAGTAAGATGGATACAATGTTAATCAAAGGATCGTTCACATAGGGGATTAAACTGCGGTAATCCCCAAACAGATCAAATCCTGCATTATTAAACATGGAAATCGAATGCCAAATCCCAAAATACAGCGCCCGGCCAAACGGCATATCAAAGGCCCAGCGGAGGGTAAGGAACACCGCTGCACCGGACTCAATCAGCAGCGAATACACCAGCACCTTGCGAATTAAGCGAACGATGCCTTCCATTGAATTTTGGTTCATCGCTTCCTGGAGCAAGAGACGGTCTTTCAGCGAGATTCTCCGTTTCAGGACGAGGGAGAACAAGGTAGCCATGGTCATAAAGCCAAGCCCCCCGATTTGGACGAGCAAGATGATGACGATATGGCCAAAAGTTGAAAAATACCTTCCCGTATCCACTACAAACAGCCCCGTTACACAAGTTGCCGAAGTTGCCGTAAACAATGCATCAACAAATGGCGTCGGTGCCCCGGACGTCCCGGAGATCGGAAGCATAAGCAGCAGACTTCCCAGCAAAATGATGAGGGCAAACCCAATCACTAATACCTGCGGCGGAGAAAGGTTTATTTTCTTCGTATTCAACGCGTTCACCTCATCGTCTTCCTGAAAAAAGAACAAAAGAAAAAAGCACTGGAAATCCAATGCCTTTCGGTGTTTGGTTCCTGATGCACAAGCCTACGAGGTTAGCTGACGGATTCGGACATGCCCAGTTGCCCTATTCGCGGACGCTTCATCCTCCCATGTAAGAAGTTGAAGCTCCGGGAAATTCACCCCAAAATGTACGGTTCCCCCGTTTTCATTACGAAATTCGGCCAATCTTTTCAATTGTTTTCATTCATTTTTCGTCAAATGGATTATATCCCTTATTGCGTCCCACCACAAAGCTCTATTTTCAAGAAAAAGACCAGAAAAAGACGAAATCAGGGATTGTGCAGATCAACTTCCCCCCCAATCTAAATGATGCGTAGACTTGCCGAAGTTTTTGCGGTTTCTCGTCAATTTTGCCCTCCGTCTGGCGCAGGGGGGATTGCTGTGTTATCTTTACTTTGACGTACTTGAGCAAAAAACATACTTCATATTATTAAGAAGAGTACGTTTCCCAGAATTTATTTCAACTTAATCACAAAGGAGTTTTGCGAGTGAATTCCCCTTTGACGTCAAATGGCCGCCGCAGGATGAAGACCAAAAATCTGTGGCTGCTGGCCGCCCTCGGATTCATTGTGTTCGTGGCCGTTCAACTGTTCCCGACCACCGATTCGGAATCGTTGCAGTTGCAGCAATCGAATGAGGTGATCAGCAAACAAGAAGCAACCGCCAGTGCAAGTGAATTTGTCCAATCGGTACTTGGGATCGACCTGCCGAATCCCGCGAAGGATAAAGCATTAATTACATACGAAACGCGTTCCGATCTGTTTGGTTACTTAACCAAAGCCGATCTGCTCGCCCCATACTTAAAAACGTATGACAAGCAATTTCCCTATGATGTATTTCGTGTCCGTTACACGGATCCCACTGAAGCGTTAAGCGCGGTGACCGTAGATGTTCATATGACTACGGGGAAAGTCGTTGGCTTCGAGGAGATTAGTTCCTCCAGCAACGCCACCAAGCAGATGATGCTGGATGTAGGATCGGAAACGATCGATTCCATGAAGGCATGGGAAGGGGATCTCACGCTAGCGGAGAAAGAGGAGCTGGCACAGCCTTACCTGAACGCTTTCGGATTTCAACCAAGCGATTTGGAGCTGGCCTCCGGTGAAGGGGATGTAGGCCTCCTCTACCGTATCCAAGGCTACACCTTAGGTGAATCGCAGGCGGAAATCAAGCTTAGCTTCGAATACGGTAAGGTTTCTTCGTTGGAGAGCTATTTTAGTGTACCGCAGGCTCATCTGGACTACGTTGCCGGGCAGACCAAAATCGCCAGCTGGCTTACCTATGCGGGTTATGCCCTGTTGACGTTCGTGCTGGCCATTCTGGCGATCGTCTACAGCGCGCTGACGCGAGTTCATACCTCGTTTAAGCGGGGAATTTTCCTGGCGTCGGCTTACTTCGTGTTATCGACGATTGGAACGATCAACATGATTCCGGTGTTCCAAAAAGACGGCCTTGAAGCCGGTGTACTCGTCTTTGGCCTCTTCTTCCAAGGTCTGGTGACCTTGTTCCTGGCCGCTTCCGTGTACTTCTCTTTAGTCGGCGGCGACGGACTGTGGCGGAAGAACGGCATCAACCTCTGGGCAAGATCAAGGGAAGAAGGGTATGGCCGTTCCATCCTGACCTCCGTGGGCGATGGGTATGCCTGGGCATTGATCCTGTTAGGCGTTCAATCCGTGGTGTTCTTCATTTTAGAGCACACGATTCATACCTGGTCCACGACCGATGCAACGCAATCGCCGTACAACATGGTGTATCCGGTATTGTTCCCGCTGCTGGCTTGGGTGGCCGGGATCGGGGAAGAAGCGGTGTATCGCCTCTTCGGGATCCCGATGCTGAAGAAAATGTTCCGCAGCACCTTTATCGCTTGCCTGTTGTCGACCTTAATTTGGGCATTTGGCCACACGTTGTACCCGATTTATCCGGTCATTTCGCGCCCAATCGAATTAACCTTTATCGGACTGCTGTTCAGCTTCGTGTTCCTGCGTTACGGCTTCGCGACCGTTGTCTTCTCGCATGTCATCTTCGACAGCATTCTGATGGCCCTAAGCTTGATGTTTATGGGCGGAGCGCTGAATATCGTCGCCGGGTTGTTCTATATCGCCTTGCCGGCGATCGTGGCGTATGTGATTTACTTGTTTAACCCGCCAAGCAAGGAACGAAAGACCCCGCCGCCGCAACCAAAAGAGGAGCCGTATTTTACGACTCCTCTGGCGGATCTTCGTCCCGAAGGGCATTAAGAATTTGACGGGCTAATTTATCCCCGATAGAAAGAGGCCGAAAGTCTTCGACGGAGGCCTCTTTTATTTTTTTCAACGATCCAAAATGTTTCAGCAGCGCCTTCCGGCGTTTCTCGCCGATGCCAGGGATGGAGTCCAGCCGTGAGGCGACCATCGACTTGGCGCGCTGTTCACGGTGGAACGAAATGGCGAAGCGGTGCACCTCGTCTTGAATCCGCTGCAGCAGGTAGAACTCCTGGCTGTCACGCGGCAAATAGACCGGCTCCGGCGGATCAAACGCCATCAGCTGTGCGGTTTTATGCTTGGCGTCCTTCACCAGGCCGCACACCGGGATGTGCAAGCCCAGCTCGTTCTCCAGCACGTCGGTGGCTGCCGAGATCTGCCCTTTGCCTCCGTCAACCACGATCAGATCGGGCAGCGGCAAGTTCTCCTTCAACACCCGTTCATAGCGGCGGCGAATGACCTCACGCATCGTTTCGTAATCGTCCGGTCCTTTGACGGTTTTTACTTTATATTTACGGTATTCTTTCTTGGCCGGCTTACCGTCAATGAACACCACCATGGCCGAGACCGGATTCGTCCCCTGAATGTTGGAGTTATCGAACGCTTCAATCCGCGACACGGACTCCAAGCCAATCGCCTTGCCGAGATTCTCGGCCGCCTTCGAAGTGCGTTCCTCATCCCGTTCGATCAGCCGGAATTTCTCATCCAGCGTGATGCGTGCGTTTTCCTCAGCCATCTTGGTCATCTGCCGCTTTAAGCCGCGCTGCGGCACCAGCGTCTTCACGCCCAGCCACTCCTGCAAGGCGGCTGGAGCGTCAAGCGCGCCGGCCTCCTCTTGTTCTTCCGGCTTCTCTGGCAGCAGAATCTCCTGCGGCAAGGCCGGGTTGTCGCTGTAATACTGCGTCACATAAGACATAAAGTCGCCGTAGGCGTCACCGTAGAACGGAAAGACCGACGCATGCCGTTCGATCATTTTCCCCTGACGCATGTACAGAATCTGTACGCACATCCAGCCCTTGTCTACGGCGTACCCAAACACGTCGCGGTCCTTCGCATCGGTCACCGTAATCTTCTGCTTCTCCATCACCGCATCGATGTTGATGATCTGGTCGCGCAGCTCCTTAGCCCGCTCGAATTGCAGGGCTTCGGCTGCCTCGTGCATTTTGCGCTCCAGCTCTTTCTTGATTTCCTCATGCCCGCCGCTCAGGAACGAGATGATCTCCTGCGTCATCTTCTCGTACGTTTCCTTCTCGACCTCATATACGCAAGGTGCCAAGCACTGGCCGATGTGATAATACAAGCACACTTCCTTAGGCATTACGTTGCATTTGCGCAGCGGGTACATGCGATCGAGCAGCTTCTTCGTTTGCTGAGCCGCGTAAGCGTTCGGATACGGGCCAAAATATTTCGCTTTATCTTTAAGCACCCGCCGGGTGACTTCCAGCCGGGGATGCGGTTCATTCGTTATTTTGATATAGGGGAACGTCTTGTCATCCTTCAGGAGGATATTATAACGCGGATGATGTTCTTTGATCAGGTTACATTCCAGGATCAGTGCTTCCATATTGCTCGCGGTCACGATGTATTCGAAGTCGCGGATCTCGGATACGAGCAGCTGGGTTTTCCCGTTATGGCTGCCTGTAAAATAGGAACGGACCCGGTTCTTCAGCACTTTGGCTTTACCGACGTAAATGATCTTACCGTCCTTGTTCTTCATTAAATAACAACCCGGGGAATCGGGCAGCAGCGCCAGCTTATGTTGGATTCGCTCCATCGCTTTCTCATAACTTAACGTTTCATTAGCCGATGTGTCCAAGCTTCCTCCTCCTTTCTCCACTCCAGGTTAACGCAGAAAACGCCTCCGGCCCAAACCGGAGGCGTCATCCAAGGCGTCAAGCGACGCGCCTGATCGTCTGGATTATTGATGTTTAGCGATCAGGTTCTTCAACGTGTCCTTCGAGTTCAATCCGACGATTTTATCGACCGGTTGACCGTCTTTGAACAGGATCAGCGTAGGAATGCTCATCACGCCGAAACGGGAAGCGGTTTCTGGATTGTCATCCACGTTCAGCTTCGCGATCTTCACGGAGTCACCCACTTCTGCGTCCAGCTCCTCCAGAATCGGAGCGATCATTTTGCAAGGGCCGCACCATGGAGCCCAGAAATCAACAAGAACCGGACCTTGTCCTTCGATTTCCGCATTGAAGGACTGATCGGATACGTTCACGATAGCCATGATAATTTCCTCCTTATTTGGGTTGCCCGGCCTAGCCCATTCATGACTGGAGCGCGAACAACTGGTAGTCGAAAAAAATGGAGCAGTCAGCCCAAAAAGCTGTTGCCGAACACATTATACCATACTACACTGAAAAAAAGAAAGTGTATGGTAACGCCTTCTTTACAAAACGAAAAAAGTTTGGTTATACTAAGAATAACCTGAAAACGGATTGTCTATGACATATTTCATTGACGAGACGATAATTTCCTGAGGAGGCCCATCGCCATGGATGCTAACACGCATGCGAACGATCCGCGGCAGCATATCAACGAAGAACCCCGCAACGATCTGTTTGATTTGATGAACGGCTTTTTTGGCATGCTGACGTTCATGATCGTGATTTTCTTCGGCATGGTCATCATTAAATTTATCGCCAGCTAGGCGGTAACCAGACCTCGAATTAAACGAAAGAGCCGGGTGCTCCCCCGCGAAGGGAGGTGCTCGGCTCTTTAACTTATGTCCTTGGATCGTCCATGATTACGCTTGACCGCGCTTATTCGTCCCATTCACCTGAACCACGGTCACGAACGGAGCGATCCGATCCATTAAGCGTTGGCCTTTATGCCGCTCTTCCCCGTCCTTGCTCGTAAAGCTCAAATGCTTCTCCAGTGCACCCAAGGAATAGTTGGAGGTGTAGAACGTGGGTTTCCGGTTCATTCGATAATTCATAATCGCGCCCATGACATGGTCGCGCACCCACGGATTCAGGTTCTCCGCACCGATATCGTCAAAGATCAGCAGGTCTACCTGCTTCATCATTTCCACCGTTTCGCGCAGCTTGTCGCTGTCCTGCAGCATGCTCTTCAGCTCTTCCACAAATTCCGGCATATAGACGATGGCGCCAGAGTAACCTTCCTTCGCCAGTTCGTGCAGCAGATAGCACATCAAGAACGTTTTGCCAGTGCCAAACGGCCCTTCCAGATACAGCCCTTTCGTCTGCAATCCAGATTCCTTCGTTTCATTAATATAGCGGAACACTTGTCCTACCGCCGGAGCACGCATGGCATCCTTCGTCATAATTTCCACTTCGTCATAACCGGCTTCCAGCGCCCGTTCATCTACATAGAAGCTATGAATCCGTTTCTTAACGGACAATTCGCGCTCATATTGCAGTTGCTTGGGGCATGGCACCTGACGATCCACAAGCTGCGGGCTTCCGCCCACCTGCTCGACCGTCAGCTTCGTATAATGGCCGGGGAAATCGTTGGGACATTGCTCCAAGCCCGGGCAGTTCGCGCAATGCTTGCTGTCGTTGATGTATTGATACAGCTTAGCCATCCCGCGAGTCAGCTGCTCCTGTCCCAGCTCCGGATGTTGGTCCCGGAGTTCCTTCACCAGCGGGTCATTCATCAGACGTGTGGTCAGCTCCTCGGAGCGTTGTTTGAATTGCGTGCTTTTCATCTGCGTCAGCAGTTCCCCCAGTGATTCCATAGGTTGTGTCACCTTCCTCCCCCAAGCCTAAACGGACTCAGACTTCCTTTTTATGTTTGCCGGATTGCATACGCTCCGCCATCTTAATCAGTTCAGCTAACTCTTCTTCCGATACAGCCGTCTCCTGGCCCGTCCGCTCCACAATTGGGATTTCCGGCTTCGGCTTCGTTCCGCGGCTGCCATAAGTTCGCGCCCGGCCTCCTCCGGAGGCGGCACCGCCGGATTTCTCCTTGACCTTCTCCTTCACCTTCGACTGGTCGCGGATATATTGCACGGCCTGCTCATACGTGTTGATCTGCTTCAGCAGCATGTTCGCGGCGATCGCATCGATGAAATTGCGATTGATCCGCTGCTCCCCGCCTGAGGTGAGCAAGGACATTAAATAATGGATCAGTACGTTGATGACTTCGCCGGGCAGCTTGTAGTTCAGATCGATTTTCTCGAAAATGTCCAGCAAGTTATCCGGAATCGATCCCGGGAAGAACGTCTTCAGCAACCGGGTATACGGCTCATTGCGAAGCATCATATTATATTGATGAATATCGCATTTGCTTTGGAATTGCGGCGGTACGTCCACGTAATACTCCATCTGGACCGCAACCTCCTCCGCCACGCCCCCTGCTTGAACGGAATCGTCTTCTGCCTTCGGCTCCTCACCGCGCAGCGCGACGATTTTGCCATAAGCCACCTCGCGTTCCTCTTGACGGCGCTTGCCTTGGCGGAACTGCAGGTTGGCCTTGTGCTGGAGCGCATCCAGCAGAATCCCGCCGCCTGGATCAAAGACCCCGTCCTCGTCCAACAGCCGGCAAATATCCTGGACGCTTAAATCGTACTTGCGGGCCACATAATTCACCACCCCCATCCCTTCCGGGTCAAAGCGCAGCGCCTCAACGAAGGAGCGGTTCCGGGACTCGCGCGGAAAACGCAGGATGATGTCCGCATAGTTGATCGCATCCTCTTCCAGCGCCAGCTTGAGCCCCGGCTGCCTAGCGATCGACGTCTCGGCGATCGCCTGCTCCAGCTCATAATCTATCGAATGCGTGTTCAGCTCAAAGATCTCATAGAACGGAACCGTAATATTTTCCTTATTCAGGCCAACTCCTGACCATGCCTCCGGTTCTCCGCGGAACAACTGCTCCCGCAGAGACAGCACCGCGAACTTCCCGATCTTATCTCGCAGCAGCAAAGTCAGATGCTGTGTCCGGAAAAATTCCGCCGGTGCCAGCGGGGCCTGAAGCTCATATTCGTAAATATAATCATCGCTGTCCGGAACATAGAGCCGGTTCGTCTGAAGCAGCCCGACCGCCTCCAACCGGGATGTCTGCTCAATCAGAAACTTCCGCCCTTTCTCGCTTGGATCGAGGCCCAGGGTCAGGAACAGCTTCCGCTGCTGCTCCACCTCCGAATATCCCACCTGCTCCTGGGGAACATGCTCCACCAGCAGTCGGTACAGCGAAATCGCGAACGCCCCGACCATCGGTTGATAGATCAAACCTAGCATTTTGCCATCAACGGGACTGAGTCCGAAGTCACGATATACGCAATAACGGTGATTCTCTGTAAAATGCAGCATGTTGTTCATGCGCACGGCTTCATCGCTCCTTCCCTATCACGTACAAATAGACTTCCTCTATTTTAGCATAAAAGACGCCGTCCTGAATCGTCCCCAGCTTGCAAAAATCTCCCTTTTTCTTCCTGTGCCGCATCGGGACCTATGTTTTCCGCCGAATATACACACAAAAAAAGAACCGTCCCTGGATGGGCGCGGCTCTTGACTCTCTCTTCTACCTAATCTACTCGCTATGTACATGCCACTCTTCTAAATAAGAGCGATCTCCGGCGAAAAAACGCCGAACCTCTTCAATGGAGATCCCCGCCTCCTTGGCCATGGCCAGCAACATCACCCATTCCGGGTCAACATTTCCGGGGAATCGTTCATAAGAAATAACCTGGGCGGACTTCTTCAACAACAATCTCCTCCTAAGATCATTATTTTGGTTTTGTCCCCAGGCAGTCCAGCCATCTTAGTATTCCTACCTTAGATCTGAGACTTTGTGCCCCTGCTTTTCAACAGGTTTACCCTTATCTGGTGCTTCTGATGCCAATGGATCTCCTTAGTCAGTATGCATCTTGGTACTTATTATAACGTCTCAAATTTGAAAAGTATGTCATTCTGCGTAAGTTGGGCGCACCGTTTTCGTCGAAAAGGTTAGCTTTTTTTGTTTAAACCCTAATGTTCTTGTCATATTGAACCACCGCTTGTCAAGTACTAGGGAATGTTTCTTATAGAGAACAATAAATCGTGAAATCCCGTGAATCAGGCAGATTTTTAAAGAAAGTAATAGATAAATGTTCTTTATTAAGAACAAATCACTGGATTTGCGCCTTTCCTAACGTTAACCATTTCAGGTATATTCAAATCACGGTGTTTGTCCTTAATAACGAACATATTAACGAACAGAACGGACCATACCTAGAAAGGAGCGACTATTCTGCGAAGATCCCGAGCTGAAGTGATCCGTAAATTACGCAAAAAACGGAAGAAGCAAAACATGGTCAAATCGCTGAAGTCCGGATTAATTCTCTCGACTCTGCTCTTGTGGACCTCCCAGCAGGTTGGCACAACCTTTGGCGCATTCACCAGCACACGCGAGGATAATACGGAAATCAAGGCGTGCCGAGTCTTCCCCAGCCAAATTGAAAGCCAACTCGCGATGTTGGCCGAGCATTTGGACCGAGCCGCTTCCTTAAAAGGAAGGCTGATCGGCGCAAGCCTGATCCGCGCTTCGATAGATACAACAACTCCGATCTCGTCTCCGGCTCTTCCGAATGCGAGTGATCCGGCCACCAGTCTTCCGCTGCCCCCGTCTTCAACCAATGCGGTCTACTCCGGCGGCGATGGACCGGTCAGCTCGGAAGCAATTGCAGATTTCTCCGCGAGCCTGCAGCTGGAAAGTGCAGCCGAAGGCTTGTCATCGCGGATAAGCGGGCTAAACGCCACAATCCAGCAGCTGCAGCAGCAACTCACGCTGAACCAGTCCATCTGGCAGGAGCTGGTGCAGGAAATCACTGAAGCGACCTCCGTGATTCACGGACTGCTGGCCTCATTAGATGGCCTGGAGGCGAATTGCGCTGAGCTTACGCGAACGACGGTGCTTGACCGCATTGCAGATCTCCTGAAAGGCAACGGTTTGCTATCCGGCCCGCTTCGCGGGACGTTACAGGAGATCTTGAGCAGCCTGCGCTCCATCCATCAATCGGATTTCGGTTTCTCGACCAACGGCTCTGCTGCTGTCGCTTTTGCCAGTCCGTTTTGGACCCTGTCGGCTGATGACACCTTCAATGATCCTGTCGCCGACGAAGAGCGCGCGTACTTCGAGAGCGTGCAGGCTTCCCTGGATTCGGCAATCGCGGGCTTGACTGCCGAGATTTCCAGTCTCGAAGCGCAGCGAGCTCAACTGTTGGCGGAAGCGGAAGCACAGCGGTTGGCAGAGCTGGAACGATTGAAGCAGCTGGAGGAAGAGAAGGCGAAGAAAGAAGCGGAGCAAGCCGAAAATCCGGAGGAGAGCGTTGCTCCTGAAGAGGAACAACCGGACGCGGATAAGCCAACCGAGAAAGAAGTCCCTCCGGCAGTGGGGGATTCCGGTGACGAAGCGGTTCAACCTCCTGCAGTAGGTGAAGCTGCGGACGACAACGAGTCGGAAGGCGGAGCTTCCTCTGAGGATCTGCCATCGGTTCCTGATGAATCGACCGAGCCAGAACCTCAGGCAGAACAACCAAATTCAACTTCGCCGGATGACAATGAACCTGCAGCCCTCCCGCCGGATGATCCGGCTACCAGCGGCACACCGGAGCTGGAATCTCTGCTGCCCCCTGAGCAGCCAAATCCATTGGACAGTCTGATCCCAACGAAACCGGAGGATGAACTGCCCATCGATTCGGACGAAGGCGGGGAGGAAGACAATGACGACGATGACAAGGATGAGGACGCGATACCCTCAGAAGTAGGTGAATAATATGCGATTTCGTAAATGGATAGGAAGCGCGCTGACGTTTCTGATGGCAGTTGCCTTTTTTACCGTGGCGGGGTCGGTGGTCCTCTCGAAGGTTTCCGGCAGCGAACCGAACTTCTACGGTTATCAGCTGAAAACGGTCTTGTCCGGTTCGATGGAGCCCTCCATCCCTACCGGTTCCGTTGCGGCCATTAAGCCGGGCGGCGATATGACCCGTTTCAACGTCGGTGACGTCATCACCTTCCGGTCAGGCGATAACAAGCTGATTACCCACCGCATCATCGAGGTGACCAAGGACGAACAAAGCGGCCAAGTGCTGTACCGGACGAAAGGCGATAATAACGATGCCGCCGATTCGGAATTGGTGCACCCCGCGAATGTGACCGGCGTCTATACCGGATTTAACGTTCCGTACGTGGGCTATTTCTTAAGCTTCGCTGGAACGAAGACAGGCAATGTCACCCTGTTGATCATCCCAGGGATCCTCTTGTTCCTGTACGCGGTGGTTACGCTGTGGAAAGCCATCGCCAGTCTGGAAGAAAAAAAACCGGAAGCGAATCAATCGCAATCGGATACCAAGCACCCTGACGTCATTGACGCATCAACCTAAGCTCAGCACTAATGATTTGGTTGTTCTCCTTATGTATACATAAGGATGCAATATATAAAAAATTCATTTAAGATCAGGGAGGAATTCAGGAATGGGTATCAAAAAGACATTAGGTTTTGGGGTAGCAACTGCAGCACTCGGTTTGACATTGATCGGCGGAGGAACGTTCGCTTACTTTAGCGATACGGTCGAAACGACTGGGACGTTCGCCGCAGGTACATTGGATATCAACGCTGATCCAACAGCGATTGTAAATCTTAACAACTTGAAACCAGGTGACACGATTCCTCGTACGTTCAAGCTCAAAAATGACGGAACGCTTGACATCAAAGAAGTTCTGTTGAAAACGAGCTACACGGTGACGAATAAAGCCGGCGCTCCAGACAACACGGACGATTTTGGTAAACATATTAAGGTCAAATTCCTGAACAATATCGACAAGCTGAATGACGTCATTTGGGAAACTACGCTCTATGACCTGCAAAATCAAACACCGGACGCCGTTGAAAGAGGCTTCTTCCTCGGCGAGCGCAGCGGCTTAAGAGCCGGCACTACCGACACGTTGGCCGTTGCTTTTGAATTCGTGGACAACGGTCAAGACCAAAACCAATTCCAAGGCGACACGCTGAACCTGACTTGGACGTTTGAAGCGAAACAAGGCGACGGTCAAATTAGATAATTTGAGAAATTTAAGCAGAACACCTTACCCCGATCTGGGACTAAGGTGTTCTTTGTTTGGTTGAATTTCCGACTTAACACCTTTGTCCGATCTCAGTTAATCTGATATAATGACATCAAATTATTTCTGATAGAAGGGCGACGGCTACATGGCAGAACAAATTGGCGAGCGTATTCAGAAACTACGGCAAAACCGAGGGTACTCCTTGTCCGAGCTGGCGGAGAAGGCGGATGTGGCAAAATCCTATCTCAGCAACGTGGAGCGCAATATTCAATCGAATCCCTCTATTTCCTTCATTGAGAAAATAGCCGACGCTCTTAACGTCTCGATCAACCTGCTATTGTATGGCGACCGCCCCGCACCGGAATTACTTGATCCGGAATGGTCGGAGTTGGTGCAGGAAGCTATGACTTCGGGCGTCAGCAAGAAGGAATTTAAGGAATTCCTTGAATATCAGAAATGGAAGCGAGGCCAGCAGGAATAACGGTACACAGAGAAAAAGTACACACAGAAAAAGCGCGAGACCTCAGGGTTATCCCCCGACGGTACTCGCGCTTTTTTTAAAACATTTTGTACCCGCCCAACCGCAGCTTTCGAATCGTCCAACCGCTCAGGATCGCCCCGCACAGCCCGGCGAATGCCGTCAAATAATCGACCAGCCGGAACGATGCCAGATAGGTCCCGAAGCTCTGTTCATGGTCCCACAGCGTATAGACCACAACCGGCAAAATGACGATGATAAAGACGTACGCCGGAAACCAGGTTGTTTTCATTAACATATTCAAAATGAAACCGATGCCGAACATCATCACGAAGAAGAGAACCATCAGCACCAGTACGATGAGCCAACCCATCGACTCTTCCCCCACCCTTCTATAGGTCATTCAAAAAGGCATCTTTCGATCACGAAGCGGTCAATGAAGGTATGCAGCGTCCAAACTTTTTGAATCTTCATTGACTATAAAGTAAATCACACTTCATCAAGCTAGTAGTAAGTTTACTAGATATTATGTAACGAAGCAATGAACTTTACATGAAAAATAAGTGAATCGATTTGCTCCGTTTAGGCTCCATGCGATACAATAAGATACGTATTGGCAATTCGTAAATGAGGATCAGAATGAATCTAGGAGTGATTATACATGAACGAAGCTACTCTGACCTTAGAAGGTTGGTATGCGCTTCACGATTTCCGCACGATCGATTGGACCGCCTGGAAAGCGGCAGATGACGAAGAACGCGCCGGGGCCCTGGAGGAGCTGCATACGTTCCTGAAAGAATGGGATTTGATGGAGGAATCCAAAACGGGCAGCACTGCGGTGTATTCGATCGTCGGACAGAAAGCCGACCTCGTGTTCATGCACCTGCGCGAAAGCCTGGAAGAGTTGAACGCTTTGGAGACGGCCTTTAACAAAACAACTTTTGCTGAATATACGACCAAAGCCTACTCCTACGTCAGCGTTGTAGAACTTAGCAATTATCTCGCATCCGGCGGCGGTGACCCGAAGGCAAATCCAGAAGTGATGGCCCGTCTGCAGCCGATCCTCCCGAAGACCAACCATATCTGCTTCTATCCCATGAACAAAAAGCGGGAACTCTCCGACAACTGGTACATGCTGACGATGGAACAGCGCCGCGAAATGATGCGCAGCCATGGCCTGATCGGCCGCAGCTATGCCGGCAAAGTGAAGCAGATCATCACCGGTTCCGTAGGGCTCGACGATTGGGAATGGGGCGTAACTCTATTCGCCGACGATGCCCTGCAATTTAAGAAGCTGGTGTATGAAATGCGGTTTGACGAAGTCAGCGCACGTTTTGGCGAGTTTGGTGCTTTTTACGTCGGCAATCTGCTGAATGCAGAGCGTTTGGACGAGATGTTGAAAGTGTAATTCCATATCGATAAAAAAGTAGGGTGTGCCGCCTCGTGCGACACACCCTTTCTTATTCTTTTAATCTTCCGCCTCTGCCTCCATCGACTTCAGGAACTCCGCCGTCGCCCGATCGCGTTCCCGGCTCTTCTCCTTCAGCCGTTCGATGGCTGGCTGGATCAGAAGGTCCACTTCCTTCTGCACCGTATAAGCCAAATCGTAACGCTGCTGCGATTCCAGGTAAGATCCCACTTCCATCAAGGCGTTATAGCGATCCAGCTCATCCCGCGTGAGCAGCCCTCGAACCTGTACGCTGCAGTGACGCATCTTAGAAGAATCTTCCTTTCTTCAACACCAGCGGAATCCCGCCGATAATGAACAGATAACGCATATCCACCAGCTTCTTCAATTGGGCTGCAACCCAACCTTTATATTTCTTCCCAAATGCGCTGGCGATCGCTTCCCCTTTACCCAGCGAAGCTACGGTTCCTTTATTGCTGAACACAAATTTCTTAAGCTCTTTGCCGCGAATGGCCGCCACCACGTTTTGCGCACAGGTAACTCCTTGCTGCATGGCAATTTGGGCCGTAGGCGGGTATGGGCGCCCTTCCGGATTAAACATCAGCGAATTGTCCCCGATGATAAAGACATGATCATGACCAGGTGCACGCAAATAATCGTCGACCTTCACGCGACCGCGCGCGGTCTCGAAACCTGCCGCTTCAATGAGACGGTTCCCGCGGATCCCGCCGGTCCAAATAACGGTTTGCGACTTAATTTCCTCACCCGTGGCCAAAATAACACCATCCGGCGTGCATTCCTTGATCGCTACGCCAATCTTGAACTGTACACCCTTCTTCTTCAGTACGTCCATCGCATATTCAACCAACTCCGGATCAAAGCCCGGCAGAACTGTTGGTGCAGCTTCTACGTTGTACACGTTAACAAGATTTGGATCAACGTCGTACTCCTTGCACAGCTGTGGAATCCGGTCAGCCAGCTCGGCAACGAATTCAATGCCGCTGAAACCCGCACCGCCAACAACGAAGTTCAAACGGTCAGTCCGGCTTTCGTCCATTTTATATAGGGCAAATTGATATTCGATATGCTGGCGAATCAAGCGCACGGAATTGATGCTGCGGATCGTCATTGCATATTCCGTCAGGCCCGGGATGCCAAAGGATTCCGGTTCGCCGCCCAGCGCAATCACCAAATAATCATATGAAAGGGTTCCGTCCTGCAGCACGACCTTCTTGTCGGCCAGACGAATCTCCTGCACATTCGATTTCACAAGGTCGATTTTAAATTCGTCAATTAATTTGGATATAGCCACTCGGGTATGTTCAATGGAGTCCGTCCCTGCTGCCGGCATATGCAGATGCGTCGTGAAGTAGTGATAATCATGCCGATTCACCAGAGTGACGTCCGCTTCATTGTAGTTCAACTCTTTCTGCAGCCGCTGCGCGGTAAGAATGCCGCCATAACCCGCACCAAGAATCACTATTTTGGGTATGGTACTCATGTAATTGTTCTCCTTCCAATATTACGCACTCTATATTTGATTTAAAGCCAATAACGCAATGTGAAAATTAACACATAAAAAACCACTCTGTACCAACTCAAACCGTTTCAGTCATCCACACATTTGGTCAATCCAGAGACATTTGTCACATTTTAGTACTAGTTTAAACCTTATTTGTAGGATGAGCAAAAGTCTTCTGTCGTATAATCATAAATGTACTTTTTTCGTCACAAATATGAATGCATACATTTGAATGATATCGGCTTTTGCCTAAAAGATCAAGTCTTATTTTACCCGTAATTATAGGACTTTCAACGGATTATATTCCAGATTTTCGACACTTTTCATCTTGCCTTTCCAAACCAGGGATTCGACCATTATAATAAAGTAGAATTGACATTTTAGTTATAGAGAAAAAAGAAACCATCTGGAGGTGTTTGACACGTGTCAACCCAAAATAACGCCGAATTCACAGACCTTCTGATTGTTGGTGGTGGACCGGCGGGTATGTTTGCCGCTTTTTACGGCGGAATGAGAAAAGCTTCTGTTAAACTGATTGAAAGTATGCCTCAGCTTGGGGGGCAAGTGGCTGCCCTTTACCCTGAGAAATATATTTATGACGTGGCTGGCTTTCCTAAAGTGACCGGGCAAGAGTTGATCAACAACTTGCATGAACAATTAAAGCTGTTCGAACCGGACGTACGTCTGGAGGAACGGGTGCTGCAAATTGAGAAGAAAGAAGAGCGCCATTTTGTGGTGACCACCGATAAGGGCGTTCACTATGCGCGTGCCATTATCATTACTGCTGGAGTTGGCGCGTTTGAACCTCGTCGTCTGGATCTTCCGAATGCCGCCCACTTCGAGCAAACGAACCTGCATTATTTCGTCAGCGATATGAACCGGTTCCGCGGCAAAAAAGTGTTGATCAGCGGCGGCGGCGACTCCGCAGTCGACTGGGCACTGATGCTGGAGCCGATCGCTGAGCAAGTGACGCTGATTCACCGCCGCGATAAATTCCGGGCGCATGAGCACAGCGTTGAGAAGCTGATGGCTTCCCGCGTCCAAGTCATTACCCCAACGGAAATCGCAGAGCTTCACGGTGACGATCGCATCGAACGCGTCACGCTGGCGCACGTTAAGACGAAGGAGACTCAAGAGATCGTTGTGGACGACGTGATCGTCAACTTCGGATTTGTCTCGTCGCTCGGACCGATCGCAGAATGGGGCCTTGAGATTGAAGGCAACGCTATTGTCGTCGATTCCCGGATGGAAAGCTCGATTCCAGGCATTTTTGCGGCCGGTGACATTACGACATATCCCGGCAAATTGGACCTGATTGCGGTCGGATTCGGCGAAGCACCGACAGCGGTCAACAACGCTAAGGTCTATATCGATCCAGAAGCGAAGTTGTCCCCAGGTCACAGCAGTAACTTGAAGCTGTAACCATAAGCAGTGAATTCACGTTCTTACATGTTCTAGTAAACAAAAGGGTATCTTACCTTTACGGAAGATCATATCGTAAAGGAGAGATACCCTTTGCCATATATATGCCCGTTATGCAACGGTTTGGCTTCATTAAACGCCACCTGCCCCGATTGCGGACACATTCTAGAGAATGCTGGAAAAAAAGAAGATTACGCCGGGCCTTACAGTCCCTACGGATCCGCTGATCAGTATACCTCAGCCATCTCCGCGCGTATTCCTTCGGGCTGCGAACATGTCGTTCAGTGTCCGCATTGTCATAAAGCTTATATTTATCATGTCAACGCCTGGCAGGCGCCTTGATGGTTGGGGATAACTATATCCTTCTTATTGAAGTAAGCCAGGTTGTCCACAATTAGTGCAAAACGGACGGCGCGGTAAGCTCTAATTCGCGTTTGCGAATTTCTGCTAACAGCAGTGCGATAAACTCCCGATCCAACTGCAGTTCGGTTGCTTTCTGATAGGATTCGAGGAGCAACTCATCCGTTAACAGCGCCATTGATAACACATCCTTTCTAGTATTTTCCCCATCATAACAGGAAAAGTTTAGTAGAACAAGTGTTCTTGTTATCCACAAACCCTTGTGGAAATCCTGTGAATAACGTGTTAGTAAATATCGAAAACCGTTGAAAAAGCTAGTGGGATAATGTGGACAAAAGTTATTCACAGGACATCTGTTCCCATTTTTCTCCAAAAATTTTTTTATTTTCCGACAATCCGAGCTTATTGTGGCCGCGTATTTACCTCAAAAATCCAGATCTTTCCGTTCCGATCTACACCATAATCAAACCCAAGCTGCCCGATCCCCGGAAACCGAGCCTCCAGAATCTGTATGCTCATATTCGTTAACGTACGCATCTCCCGTTTCTTGCTGGCGGCAATTTTGCGGCCCAGGGACCGGCTGAGCCCTGCACGGGCACTAAGCATCGTCCCGCCCTTACACAAGTTGGTCACGAACAACCCAGGTCGGGCTAACCGGCCGACCATGGAGCGATAAACCCAAACTCCGTTCTCTTTCACGACCTTCACCCGATAGTCGATCGGGCGTCCGGCAATTCGGGCCAAATGAATCCCTTGCTGGATCATATACTTACGTCCGACCTTCACTCGGTTTAAGGAACGAAACATCGCTTCAAAGCTGGAAAACGTGCGTGTCCGGGACATATAGGTATAAGCATAAACTCCGCCTCCATAAGTTACCTTAATTACACCATACCCCCCGCCGCCGCGGAGGGGTTTAATGACGACCATGCCGAACTGATGCAGCATGCTTCTTAACGAATCGGCACTGTACAATCGGGTTTGCGGTATGTGGGCGGCCACGACCGCGTTGCTGAGAAGCGCTTCGGTCTTGAGCCACTTATTGGCCAATTGTCTCCCCGCCATGACACCATCCCCTTCCTCTCACTATACGGTATAGTACTCATTTGTAGATTCGTATTCTTGGATGATTGTCCAAGGCTTAAGCCCTTTCTCCGGTACGGCTGTCAGGCAGGGTCTTTCTATGCAAAGCGAGGGTTTTCGCGTATATTAAGGGGAGACGTTGGTCTATGACTAGCAGAGGAAGGAGAGTTCACAAGCTTTGAATACAGAAGGTTCTTCATTTGAGGCAGCTCTGTTCGAGGTCCTCTATTGGTTTGCCATGATCGCCATGTCGTTGGTACTGGCCGGCATTACCGTCGCATTGTTCCTCACGGGTATCAAAATGGCCAGAACAACGCGTAAAGGTCTCGGAATCGGCTGTATCGTCTTTTCTCTGGCAGCGGCCTGCATGGTCGTTATGATGGTAAATCGTCAATTTTTCTAAAGCAGGTCGGGAGCTCCTGACCGCACAGAAAAAGCTCGGAGCATCGCTTGTAGATCGCTTCCGGGCTTTTTTTCACAAAAAAACGGGAACCAAATCACATTTATGCGTATTACTACATAGAAATTATCGTGACTTGGGGATAGTAGAAAGATACAGGAGGTTCTATTGGCATGGGAAGTACGCAACCTTGGGGGGACCGATTCAAAAGGTTTTTTCTAAATAACCGTTTTGTGGTGTTTTTGCTCGTTGTCTTGCTAATTGGCTTGAATATATTGGTGTTCGCCCATATTCCGTTCGTGTTTAGACCTATTACGGTGTTGCTCAAAACGGTCTTGCTCCCGATTCTGCTTACCGGAGCGATCTATTATCTGCTCAATCCGCTGGTGGATTGGCTGGAAACGAAGCGCATCCGCCGAGTCTACACGATTACCGGGTTATATCTGTTTATCGCGGGGATCCTCACGGTGTTGATTATGACCGTGATCCCGTTGGTTCAGGAGCAGATTTTGAGTTTGATTGAAAATTTACCTCGATATACGGCGGAGGTGCAGCGACAGTTCGAAAGCTTGATCGGCAGCAACTTCTTCCATCAAGTCCAAGAGTCGACCGGCTTTAATCTGGACGATCTGTCCCACACATTATCGGAGCGAGGGACCGCTTTGCTGAACAACGCTTGGTCCGGCATCGGCGGCTTCCTTGGAGCCGTTAAGAACGTCGTGCTGGCCATCATCACCGTGCCGTTCATCTTATTCTATCTGTTGAAGGACGGCAAGAAGCTGCCGAAGTTCATCCTGCGTTACGTGCCCGTACGCTTCCGTGAACAGACGCACCATGTGATGACCGAGATGAACAACCAGATCAGCTCGTACATCCGCGGGCAAATTATCGTCAGCTTCTGCATCGGGGCGCTGATGTATGTCGGCTTCGTGATCATCGGCCTGGATTATTCGCTGACGCTGGCGATCATCGCCTCGTTCACGAGCATCGTTCCGTACCTTGGGCCGGCGATCGCGATCACCCCAGCGATCATCGTGGCCATCGTTACCTCGCCGATCATGCTGCTGAAGCTGATCGTCGTCTGGACGGTTGTCCAGCTCATCGAAGGCAAGTTCATTTCGCCGCAAATTATGGGCAAGACGTTGCGCATTCATCCGATCACCATCATCTTCGTGATCCTCACTGCCGGCAATCTGTTTGGTGTACTGGGCGTGATCCTCGCCGTACCGGGCTACGCTGTGCTGAAGGTGATCTTCACCCATCTGTTCCAATGGTTCGAACGGCGCTCTCATTTGTATGAGGAACCGAATGCGACTGCCGCTGAGCAGGTTGAGCTTCCCGAGCCTCCGCCTGAATCACAGTCATGAAAAAAGGACTCTTCCGATGGGAAGAGTCCTTAATTTGTATCCAATCAATCGCAAGGTTGCGGCGCGCCTTCCTCGTCCTTAAAGCGGAACGATTGCCCGCAGCCGCAGGTGGCGATGGCGTTCGGGTTGTGGATGGTGAAGCCGCCGCTCATGCCGGATTCCTTGAAGTCGATCTCCAGACCGTTCAAATAACGGATGCTGTCCTTATCCACAACGACTTTCAGCCCCTTGATGTCCATATAGACATCCTGTTCGCTCTCCTGATCATCCAGGCCCATTCCATAGGAAAAGCCGCTGCAACCGCCGGGATTCACTCCGACACGCAGGAACATATTAGGGGTTTCTTCTTGAGCTATCATATCTTTAATCCGCGCCATGGCGCTGTCGCTAATATTGATCATTATGCACTCACTCCTTTACGAAAAATTATACTCCTTCTCCTCCAATCGCTCAACAACTGTGATCTTTCTAGTTGCCAATCTTTATCTCTTCACCCTCGGCTTATTGCCCGCTTGGAATGTGAGGTTTATAATAGGTAGGTAATTCATACTGTTAGGATACGAGGTATTTATGCAATTGGAAACGGAGGGAACGTCATGTTCACTGTAGTCACCCCAAACACCGACAAGAGAATGGCCGAAATTGTGGACAAAGTCCGCCAAGGCGAACGCCTCAACCTCGAAGACGGTGTCTATCTATATGAGAGCAATGATATATTGACGATTGGGCAATTAGCAAATGAAGTTAACCTGCGTAAGAACGGGAAAAAGGTATATTTTATCGAAAATATGAGCCTCTACTTCACGAACGTCTGCGAATCGCATTGTGCGTTTTGCAGCTTCCGCAAGGATCAAGGAGAAGAAGGGGCTTATACGCTTTCCGGGGAGGAAATGGTCGCTTACGTGAAGCAGCACATCACCCCGGGCGTCCGTGAGTTCCATATCGTAGGCGGGCACAACAACCACGTGCCGTTCCAATATTATGTGGACTCGCTCAAAGCGCTGAAAGAGAACTTCCCGCATGTGACCATCAAGGCGTATACGGCGGCGGAGATCGAATTCTTCACCCGGCTCAGCGGTTTGAGCACGAAGGAAGTGCTGATGCGGCTGCAAGAAGCCGGCCTTGAATCCTTAACTGGCGGCGGTGCGGAGATCTTGTCGGATCAATATCGGGAGAAGATGAAGGTGGAGAAAGCCAACGTCGACCAATATTTGGACGTCCATCGGACGGCGCACCAATTGGGAATGAAGACCCCAACGACGATGCTGTACGGCTCCATCGAATCCTACGAAGATCGCGTTCGTCATATGCTGCAAATCCGCGATCTGCAGGATGAAACCGGCGGGTTCCAAGTATTTATTCCGTTGTCCATGCAACCGCGTAATAAGAACGCCAGCATCATGCGCCGCAACTCGGCCTTTGAGGATCTCAAAGCGATCGCGATCAGCCGCTTGATGTTGGATAACATCCAGCACATCAAAGCTTACTTTATCAATATCGGCGTCCAGTTGACGCAGGTTGCCTTAGCCTTCGGGGCTTCGGACGTGCACGGCACGATTCTGAAGGAGCAAATCAGCCATGCGGCTGGTGCGCAAACTCCGGAAGGCTTAACGTTGAAAGAACTGATCTGGCTCGTCAAAGGGGCCGGACGCATACCGGTTGAACGGGATACGTTCTACAACGAACTGAAGGTCTACGAATAATACGTCAGGGAGTCCTATTCGTTAGGGATGGGCCTCCCTGATTTTTTGCAGGATACGTTCGGCCAATTGGTCCGCATCTTCCCCCTCCACCTGCTCGCCGTCAACCAGCACATACGGAAACAAATAACACGTGCCGCAAGCGGTCAGGCAGCCGTACTCATAAATATCACAATCGACTTGCTCCTTCACTTTCCGAATCGCTTCGTCCGTGCCCAAACTGGCATTGTTCGTACAATATTCAAGGATCGGTTTCATCTTCCGTCCTCCCCATGAAGAAGCATTTAAATTTTTGACTTTTTGTAATATAATAAGGCAAGAAAGGAGTTGAAAACAATGAGTGAAAACGTACAAGATAAATTGTATGATGAAGTATTGGAAGTATTGGACAAACTGCGGCCTTTCCTGCAACGTGACGGTGGCGACGTCGAACTCGTCGACGTAGAAGACGGCATCGTGAAACTGAAACTGATGGGTGCCTGCGGCAGCTGCCCAAGCTCCACGATCACCCTCAAAGCAGGGATCGAACGCGCTCTGTTTGAAGAAGTGGAAGGCGTAGAAGAGGTCGTACAAGTATTTTAATCCGCAATCCATGAATTATTGCTCTTCAGCAGGAGGGTTTTAAACGAAACCCGGCTCCGGCAAAATGTCGGATGGCCGGGTTTTTTTGTTGTTGGGTCGGTGAAACCCGCTTATGAAGGCTTGATCCACGGCCGGATCGGGTCGAGTCCGCCGGAGATGTCCATAATGTTGCCGGTGATGAAATCCGAATCCGGATGACACAAAAACGCAATCACGCGAGCGATATCCTCCCCGCTTCCCGGACGTCCCAGCGGCGTCTCTCCATCGCGGAGACCGCGAACTTCATGGATCGACATCTCTTTCTGGTTCCCGCGAATGTCGCCGGGGCAAACCATATTTACAGTGATACCATAAGGGGCTTCCTCGACGGCCAGCGTCTTCGTAAAAGACACCAGCCCGGTTTTCGCTGCGGCATAAACCGCCCGATGCGGCCAGGCGCGCGACTCCGCGGCATGACCAAAGCCGAAATGGATAATCCGCCCCCATTTCTTCTCCCGCATCCCAGGCAGTACGAGATGATCCAGCAGCAAACTGCCCACCAAATTCCCTTCGATCATGGCCAGCACTTCACTCTGGCTGTAGTCAGCGAACAGCTTGCGTTCGCGGATAAACGGTCCGGCGTTGTTGACCAGGATGTCAATCGTGCCAAGCTGCTCGTTCACTTGCCGGGCCAGGTCCTCGATTTGCTCCCGGCGCGAGACGTCGGCTTGCACTGCGATGCAGCGGACGCCCAGGCGCTCGATATCCGATTGGAGGGAGAGCGCTTCCGCTTTGCTATGTACATAATTCAGCGCGATATGGCAGCCTTGTTCTGCCAGCGTCAGCGCTGTTTTCTTCCCGAGGCCTTTGGCGCTCCCGGTAATTAAGGCAACTTTGCCATGCAACGTTCCTTCTCCTCCTCCCAGGTGCTATCCCTTTAAGTATAAAAGATTTAAGGGATTCCCACAAACCGCCGCGGCATACTATCTAATTCTTCAAATGCAAAATTACAGTTAAGTTTCATTTAAATGTGCCTTTGCATGCGTTTAACTGTAAAAGTGCAGTTGAATATTACCCAAATACGCTGTTTGCATCCGTTCAACTGTAAAAGTGCAGCTTGTTTCCGCCAAAAGTGTCTTTAAGCGCTAAATTGCCTTCAATAAGATGTACTTTTACATTTCATCGACGTAAAATCAAGGTTTTGCCAGAAATGGACTGCACTTTTGCAGTTTAGGTACGACTGGCGCTTCAAACTCCCCAAATAAAATCATAACCACCCGTCCAACGGGTGGTTTGCTCTTGGGGTATAACCCCTTGTT
>NZ_JAWDJI010000205.1:0-15993 GCF_032465655.1 Paenibacillus sp. 3LSP
GTTTGATGCGCCCTTTTTTCGTGACTCCGCGCTCAACAGGCACGGGAAATTTCCAATTCGATTAAATCAACAGCTTGACATCATACCGCTGGACTCGTATACGAAGGAGCGGCCATGGATTCGCAAGGCGGCGATGAATTTTGGCTGGGATTGGGGGCCGCGCATCGTCACGACTGGAATCTGGGGACCGGTTCGACTGGAGCGTCGCAGATTGGCGAAGCTGACAAGCGTATATGCCGCGACGATCTCTGCGACGGCAGAGGAGGCGGTGATTCAGATCAGCGCCGAAGTGGAGGCTTATCGCTCCAGGACGGCGGCGGTTGCTGCCCTCCGCTTGCTGGATGCGGAAGGCGGGGAGGTTGCGTCGGCCACACTTTCGATGCTGGATGCAGAGCAGCCCCTTATAGGTGGACAAGCCGCGTTAAGACAAGCTTTCCCGAACGCAATCCGTACCAAAGGGGCCGCATCGGCCGAACTGCGCGTCGCCAATCCGCGGCGGTGGTGGACGCATGACTTGGGCGAGCCTTATTTGTACACGCTGGAAGTGACGCTGCTGGTCGGGGATGAAGAGGTTGACCGTTACGAGCAGCCCTTTGGTATACGGACGTTGGAATTATCGCTTGAGCAACCGGACGGCAGTCCGTCATTTGCCTTTATCCTTAATGGCATTAAGGTTTATGCCAAAGGAGCGAATTGGATTCCGGCAGATCATCTGATCGGATCGATTCCGGAGTCGACGTACCGCGGGTTAATTGAACTGGCGGTGGAGGGGCATATGAACATGCTGCGCGTATGGGCGGGCGGCATTTATGAGAAAGAGATTTTTTACGAGGAGTGCGATCGGCGCGGGGTGCTGGTATGGCAGGATTTCGCTTTTGCCAATGCGTTGTTCCCGGACTTCAACCATGACTTTATGGACAATGTGCGCCAGGAAATTATCGATAACGTCAAGCGGTTGCGGAATCGGGCTTCGCTGGCGCTCTGGTGCGGCAATAACGAAATCGATTGGCTGTATGACATGAAGTCGGCGGGCGGGGAGATTACCGGGGATTTTTATGGAGTATCGATTTATCATGAACTGATTCCCGGCTTGCTGGCTGAGTTGGATCCGTATCGACCGTATTGGCCTTCGTCACCGTACGGGGCGCAGGATGGGTATGATGCCAATGATCCGAATCAGGGGGACCGTCATAACTGGCAGGTATGGCACGGGTCGGTGTATCCGCGTATGCAGGGCGAGAAGCCGCTATTGGATTACAGCATCCAAGGGGTCACGTTCAAAAATTTCAAACAAGACTTTGCCTTATTCAGCAGCGAGTTTGGCATGCACGCTTCCGCAAACCGGTATACGCTGGAGAAGAACATCCCGGAGGGACAGTTTACTTGGGGAAGCGCCGAAATGGCGTACCGGAATAAGGATACGAATCATCGTAAAGGGATTTTGCTCATGGAGGGCTATACCGGAATTCCGCGGGATATCGAGGAGTACATGAATTTCTCCATGTTAACGCAGGCCGAGGGGCTGAAATACGGGATCGAACATTATCGTCGGCAGCGTCACCGGAACAGCGGTGCACTGGTGTGGCAGCTCAACGACAGCTGGCCGGGGATGAGCTGGTCGATGATTGATTACGAGCTGTTGCCGAAAGCTTCGTATTATTATGGGAAGACGTTTTTTCATCCGGTGCTCTTGTCGCTGGAGCATGAACCGGGCGAGCCGCTGCACGTGTGGGTCGTGAACGATACGCTGGAGCAGCTGGAGGGAACCATGATTGTAACGGTTCATCCTTTGGTTCAGCAAGGGGGTGCGGCCAAAACGGCGGAAGGTACGAGAGACGGGGGGATTCGTCAGTTTACGCTTCCGGCTGTGGTGCCGCCGCAAACCGCGGTGCGGCTTGGGCGCTTGGAAGAGGCCGAGGCGCTGGCGGGGTTGGCGCCGGAAGAGGTGCTGGTGGAGCTGAGCGCTGCGGGGTTCAGCGCGCCGGTGAACCGCTATTATCTGCGCGATCCAAAGGAGCTGCGCTTGCCAGCGGCTGAACTGGACGTGCAGGTAGACGAAGCGGAGCAGACCGTCACGGTCACCGCCTCCGGCGGGGCAGCCGCCCGGCTGGTCAAGCTGGAGCTGCCGCTGGGCGGGGTCCGTTACAGCGACAACTACTTCGACCTGCTGCCGGGCGAGAGTCGGACGGTGCGCCTCCGGCACCCGGACGGCTTGCCATTGCCCTGGGCAGCGCTGCGGGTTGGCGCTCTGAACGCCGCCGCCTGGCTGGGCAAGCGTTAAGGCGGTCGGCGGGGCGAGCCGCTGCGACAGCATCCCAAAACACCTCCACATTTGTGGAGGTGTTTTTGGCTATTCCTCGTGCTCGAAGAGGGTGATGCCCTCGATTTGGTTGATCGTTCTGCGCAGCTCCCGGGCTTGCTCTCGGCTGATGTCGCCATTTTCGAACATCCGGTTGACTTCTGCGCGTTCAGCATCCATTACGATCAGCCGCAGTTCTTCCTTCTGCGCTTCCGTCTTCTCGTTGAAGGGACTTGAGGAACCTTTCAGACGTGCGATGGCACGCTTGTAATCCAGGATGACATATTGAACGATGTTGTCGGAATCGTCTCCCTTTTTCAACCCCTGTAAATATTCGAGTGCTGCTTGCAAGGCCTTCAGGTGAATGTCCCTCCCTACGGCCTTCAAGTTGTCATCTTTGTATTTCCGTCTCGCCCGGCGGAAATCCCGGACGGTCGTGCCGACCAGGAAGAAGAAGCGGGAGCTTCCGCTTTGCGACAGCTTCTCTTCCCGGTGATCCAAAGCCTTCTCGAAGGTTTCATACATCTCTTTATCGATGCTGCCTTCCTGGACGGCTTGTTGGATGTAGTTGCGTTCTACCTTAAGTGCGGCCCGGTGCAGTTCGGTGATTTTTCCGAGCATTTCTGGCCGATCCAGCCGCTGGGCTCCCCATTGATCCAAAGCGGGCTTAAGGAGCCGGCTATACTCATCCATAAGCTGGTAGGCTGCGACTTTGTTGTCGTCGTCCATGACCTCTTTGATCTTGTTCAGCGCCACGCGCAACACGCGGGTCCGAGCTTCGTTGTAATCGAGGAACGGGCTGTCATCTTCGCCGGGTGCTCCCCCTTTGCTAAGCATCGGCAAAAAGATCGTTGCTGCGATCAACGTAAACAAGATCACGCCCGCGGCCAAGAACAGAATCAACGACCGTTCCGGGAACGGACCGCCGCTGGCTACGACATAAGGGATAGACAGGACCCCCGCCATCGTAACCGCGCCGCGAACCCCGGTCAAGGTCAGCATCAGGCTGGACTTCGCTGTAGGTTTATCCCCTTTGCCTTTCTTGTAATCATGAATGGCAAATAGATGCGACCAGATAAAGCGAATCCCCAAGATGCCAACCCCAACAATGAGCACGTACCCAATCGCCAGCACATTGTTAATATTCGGGTTAGCGACCGTATCCTGAATGGATGAAGGGATGTTGAGACCGAGCAGCAGGAAGACAACCCCGTTCAGGATGAACAGCAGGGTGGACCAAATATTTTCCGTTAACAATTGCTCCTCGGCCAGCATCGTTTCCGTCCGCTCTCGCATCAGTGAATGCACGATCCCGCCGACAACAACGGCAATAACGCCGGAAGCATGCAGGAATTCCTCCGTCACGATAAAGATCAGGAACGGCGTGAGAATTTGCAGCAGCGAGTGCAGCGTCGTATCCTTAATCCCTTGTTTGAGCAGGGAGAACCGGATCCAGGCCATCGCCAAGCTGAGCACGAAACCAAGCAAAGCCCCGACCACGAACATATAGGAGAAGTCAAACAACGCTTCTTTCAGGGAAAAATAACCTGTCACAACCGCCGCAACCGCGTAGTTAAAAGCGACCAGGCCGGAGGCATCATTGATCAACGATTCCCCCCGGACCAGATTCAGCACCTTCTCCGGGATATGAATCCGCTTGGCGATCCCGTTGACCGCCACTGGATCGGTAGGGGAGAGGATCGCCGCCAGCGCAAACGCGGCAGCGAGCGGAATGTCAGGAATGACGGCATGAATGAGGTAACCGCCCCCCAACGTAGTTAATACGACGAGGATGATGGCATTCCCCAGAATCGCTCCGCGCATATTCCATAACTGGTCACGGGGGAAGTACCTTCCGTCGTTATACAACAGAGGCGCTACGAAGAGCAGCAAGAACCATTCCGTTTCAAGTTCGAGCGAGAACTCATTGTAGGCCAACGCAATGAGGATCCCAAGGGCGATTTGAGTCAGTGCAGTTGGGATCATTGGGATGTAGTGGCTGATAATGTTGGATACCACTAGACAGATGAGCAGCAAGATAACCGTAATCAGCAAATCCATGCAAGCAACGTCCTTCCGAATGTGTTTCGGGCACTAGGCCAATGGTTTAGGATGGTAATGATTATAGCATATCCTGCTTTTTTAAACCGAATTTAAATAGACAAACTTTTCTGCAAAAAAAAGCTCCTCCGCAGCCGATGCGGAAGAGCCATAGATCCGTTTCACTTAATCAGAGCAAGGAATTACAGGTCATCGAACCCGTTGTCGTCGCCGACCTTGCCATAGTTGCGAGATTTCGCTTCGAAGAAGTCCGTTTTCGTCGCGTTCAGCGCTTCATCGGAGAACGGCTTGATCCACGGCATGCAGTTGATATCCACACCTTCATAGGCTTTGTCCAGCCCCATCAACGTCAGCCGTTTGTTCGCGATGTACTTAATGTAATCGGACAATTCGTTTAAGTCGATGCCAGGGACATTTTTTAAGGTATAGTGCGCCCAGTTCGTCTCTAGTTCGACCGCCTTGTCGATTGTGCGATAGGCGTAATCGATATTTTCCTTCGTGTTGAGTTCCGGATAATCGATCAGCAGTTGCTTGAACACTTCGGCGAAGAAGTAGCAGTGCTGGTTCTCATCCCGTTGGATGTACGAGATCATTTGGCTGGTGCCCATCATTTTTTGGTCCCGCGCCAGATTGTAGAAGAATGCGAACGTACTATAGAAGAAGATGCCCTCCAGAATAAGATCCGCTACCAGCGCTTCAAAAAACGATTGCGGCGTAGGTTCATCACGGAAGTTCTGATAGATGTTCGCGATAAATTTGTTGCGATCCAGCAGCACTGGATCGTGCTTCCAATACTCGAAAATTTCTTTCTGCTCCTGCTCCGACACGATCGAGGACAACACGTAGGAGTAGGATTGGTTATGGACGACTTCCTGCTGCCCGATGATCGCCGAGATCGCCTCCAACGAGGAGTCGGTGAAGTAACGTTTGACATCGCCGACAAACATCGTCTGCATTGAGTCGAGCACCGCCAAGAGCGAGATGTTGATCTTGAAGGTACGTTGCTCTTCCGGATCGAGCAGGGCGAATTGCTGCGCGTCTTTGGCCATCGGGATCTCGTCGGCGATCCAGTGGTTGAGCAGAAGTACCTTGTACAGCTTGTACATATGCGGCATGCGAATGTCGTTCCAGTTCAGGATGCCTGAGCATTCGCCGCCGATGATGCGCGTAGATTTGTTGGGGGCTTCGGTATTAAAAATCGTTTGAAGTTGCATGGGATTTTCGCTCCTTAATTTTTATTGAGTAAGTTGTACATGGGATGGGGGTATTGCGAGATCAGGTTGCCGGCGTTTCTCCAGAATCATTTCACCCTCTGGCACATACCCGCATGTATATATGTTCAAAACGTGAGCGCATCCCCGCAGGGGATAGCGTCTCCAAGCGCGCAGTTACGCTCAAAGCGCCTTTGCTGCTCCCTCGTCTTGCGCCAAAAGTAAGTGCATCCCGAAGGGACAACGCCTCCCGGCACGAAGTTCCGCCTAAAGCGCCCCGGTAGCTTTCTCGTTTTGCACCAAAAGTAAGTGCATCCCCGAAGGGGACAACGACGGTTACGCACGGAGCAGCACCATGTACCGCCGCAGTCGCAGTCCCCGCCCCGCAGGAGCACTGCAGTAGAGCGGGCCCGAAGGGCGACAAGCGGCTCACTGCACATATGCCGCCCGGGTGCGCCGACAGCAGCAGTCCTGAGCAGCACGGTTTTCCAGGTCACTCGGGAGCGCCCAAAGTAAGACGTACCCGAAGGGGGAAAAGCGTTCCACGAGCCAACCTCAGCGAATCCCCGATAGGGGAGAGCGCGCAGGAGCGCCTCTTGCTCTCCCACGTTCTTCCCCTTTGCGGGAGACCAGAGGGCAGCAGGCCCTCGGGCGCCCTCCCTTACGGTAAGGGAGGGGTGGGGAGGGTTGAGTACCTCATGAGGCACAACTTTCGCACTCCTCAATCGTCAACGCCCGGCTCCGCACATAATACGTCGACTTCAACCCGGCCTTCCAAGCATGCAGATGCAGGTCGAGGAAGTCGGCAGCCCGAATGTCCGGCCGTACGTACAGATTGAAGCTCTGACCTTGGTCGACATGGCGCTGGCGCGCACCGGCCATTTCGATCGACCAATGCTGATCGATCAGGAACGCGGTCTTGTAGTACCAGATCGTTTTTTCGGACAGGTCCGGTGCCGGATTGGCGATTTTGTACGTCGTCTTCTCTTCATACGAGAGCAGCTCGTACAACGGATCGATGCTGGCGGTCGAGCCGGCAATGATCGAGGTTGAGCCGTTAGGGGCGATGGCGAACATCCAGGCGTTGCGAACGCCGTTCTCGCGCACCTCCTTCTGCAGCTCGCGCCATTGCTCGGTTGTCACGTATTTGCCTTCGCGGGAGCCGTCCACGTAACCGCGGGATTCGAAGTATTGCCCGGTTTCCCAATCGGAGCCGGCAAATTTCGGATATTTGCCTTTTTCCTTAGCCAGCTCCATGCTGGATTGGATTAACAGGTAGTTGATCTTTTCATACAGCGCGTCGTTGTATTCCACCGCCTCCTGGGATTCCCAGCGGATGCCTTCGAGCGCGAGCAGATGGTGCAGGCCAAACGTGCCGAGCCCGATCGCCCGATACTGGCTGTTCGTATACTGCGCTTGCAGCACTTCAATATTGTTGATGTCGATAACGTTATCAAGCATCCGCGTCTGAATCGGTACTAACCGCTCCAGTACGCCGGCCGGTACTGCGCGGGCCAGGTGGATGGAGTTCAGGTTGCAGACGACGAAATCGCCCGGGATTTTGGACACGACGATCCGCGTTTGTCCGTCCTTCGTCACCAGTTCCTCTTGCTCGACGACGGTTGGCGATTGATTTTGCATAATCTCCGTACACAGATTGGACGAGTAAATCATCCCATGCGCGCGGTTCGGGTTCGCACGGTTTACCGTATCGCGGTAGAACATGTACGGTGTGCCGGTCTCAAGCTGCGATTTCATGATGCGCTTCATGATATCAATCGCTGGCATCGTGATGCGTGACAGAGTAGGGTGGGCCACGGCTTCGGCGTATTTTTCACGGAAGCTGCCTTTCCCAAGCTCCTCGTCATAGAAATCCTCCAGCCCCAACGCACGCCCGTTCTCATCCTTCCAGCCCATCGTCTTCTTCACTTCGTGCGGGCAGAACAGATGCCATTCCCCGCGGGCCTCCACCGCCTCCATAAACAGATCAGGCAAGCATACGCCGTGGAAGACGTCATGCGCGCGCATCCGCTCGTCACCGTTGTTCAGCTTCAAGTCGAGGAAGGCGAGAATATCTTTGTGAAAAACATCCAGATAAACCGCAATCGCACCTTTACGAGTTCCCAGCTGGTCGACGCTGACGGCGGTGTTGTTCAGCTGGCGAATCCAAGGGATTACGCCGGAGCTGGTGTTCTTGTGGCCGCGAATGTCCGAGCCGCGCGCGCGGACCTTGCCGAGGTAAACGCCGATGCCGCCGCCCATTTTGCTCAAGCGGGCTACATCCGTATTGGAGTCGAAGATACCCTCAAGGGAATCGTCGACAGTATCGATGAAGCAGCTGGAGAGCTGGCCGGCTACTTTTTTACCGGCATTGGACATCGTTGGCGTCGCCGCAGTCATATACAGGTTGCTCATCGCCCAATACGCTTCCTTCACCAGCTCCAGACGCTTCTCTTCCGGCTCCTTATGCATCAGGTACATGGCGATGACCATGTAGCGCTCCTGCGGCAGCTCCATCGTCCGTCCGTCGAAGTCGGTCGCCAGGTAACGCTCCGTCAGCGTGAGCAGGCCGATGTAGTCGAACAGCAGGTCGCAGGACGGGTCAATCGTGCGGCCCAGCTCTTCAATCTGCTCTTTCGTATAGCACTCCAGCAGCTCCTCGCGGTAAATGCCCAGCTGGCAGAGCTCGGTGATGAGGTGATAGAACGAGCCGTAAGGTTGCTCTGGATAGGCTTTGTAGCGACGATGAACCGCTGCTTTCTTATACAGAGAGGTAAGCAGGGAGCGAGCCGCTGCATATTTCCAATCCGGCTCATCTTTGCTGACCAGCTCCAGTGCGGACATCGTGAACGCATTGCTGATTTCTTCCCCGGTCACCACATCCCGGCGGAGCTTCGCATGGACGCCGCGCAGCAGGCGCTCTTTATTGACGTTATGTAATCCTTGCAAAATTCGATCGGCGTAGACGCCCAGACGCTCGCTGTCAAACGCAAGCTGTCGGTTATTGGGTTTGGTCACTAGAGTAGGCATGAGATAAATCCTCACTTTCCATATATTAAGGTAGGATCAATACTGCAGATGGGGGGCGTTACCCCAAATCTTGAATGTTCAAATTGCAGATATTTGCTGAAAAAGGGGCGCAATCAAGTTGCGCTCAGAAGGAATAAGATCAATCCGTTTAAAAAGTGAACCTAGGCTCCCACAACACGGCTTGTCCTTGCTGCAGGCTGGGTTGAATATCGATCAGCCGTTGATTGGAGCTGCCCCGGTAGAGCAGGGAAGGGTCGCGAAGCTCTTCCACGAACCTTCCGTCAACCAGCACCTCGCAGCGCCGCAGCAGTTCATATTCCGGGGAGCCGGGGTGTTCGATTAATTCTTCCAACGTATAACCGGTATAAATCCAGATGGATAGGGGCCCGGCTTCCGCCACTAGCCGATCAATAAAGCCGCACACTTCGGCGGCGGAGAAAAAAGGGTCACCGCCAAGGATCGTAAGCCCGCTGAGCAACGGATTATGTTTAATGTCATGAATGATTTCCGCTTCCCGCTCCAACGTGAACGGTTCCCCGTAATCGAAGCTCCAGGTTTTTGGACTGAAGCAGCCCTTGCAATAATGGCGGCATCCGCTGATGAAGATCGCTGCCCTCATGCCGGGTCCTTCATTAATGGACTCCGGATAATAGCCGCAAATGTTCATGCGTCGTGTTTCACCCGGTCACGAACCTCCGCTTGTTTGGCGGGGTTGAACCGTGTCTGATAATCGCCGGTCAGATAGCCGGTCACCCGGCGCAATCGGCGAATATGCACTTCGTTCTCATGGCTGCCGCAGGAAGGGCAGCTTGCCCCAATGATCCCTTCAAAGCCGCAGGCCGAGCAGCGGTCGATGGGATGATTAATGCTAAAATAGCTGACCTGCTGCTGCAGAGCGTATTGCACGATCTTCAGGAATGCCTCCGGATTGTTGCGGGCATTGCCGTTGAGCTCGATATAAGAGATCGCTCCGGCGTTGCACAGCCCGTGGAATTTGGCTTCCAGCTCGATTTTTCGCGCCGCACTGATGTTGTAATAGACCGGGATATGGAACGAATTCGTGTAATACTCGCGGTCCAAAATCCCGGGCAGCGGGCCGTAGACCGCACGATCGCGTTTGGTGAACTTGCCGGCCAGCCCTTCCGCCGGGGTCGCAAACAACGTGATATTCAGATTGTGAATTTCACTTTGGCCGTCGCAATAGTCGCGCATGTATGCGATCAGGTCGTAAGCTTTCTGATACACGGCTTCATCCTCACCGTGGTGCTTCCCATACATCGCCTTCATGCATTCGGCCAGCCCGATGAACCCGATGGACAAGCTGCCGTGCTTCAGCAATTCGCCGACCTGATCGTCCGGTGCCAGCTGTTCACCGCCTTCCCAGACGCCTTCCCGCATCATGAAATCGGAAGCTTTGGCTTTCTGGGAAGCTTGAATCGAGAAGCGATGCAGCAATCCCTCAAGGGCGATATTCATATAGTGAGTCAGATCGCGGTAGAAGCCGCGCTCGTCGGGTTCTTGGCGGTGTCCCAACGCAATGCCGTGCTTCAAGCCGAGCTTGACCAGGTTCAGCGTATTAAAGGAAAGATTGCCTTTGCCAGACAGGTGATTGCGTCCGAACCGATCCGCCAACACCCGGGTGCGGCAGCCCATTGTCGCAAATTCCGTATCCGGATCCGTTGGATCGTAGTACATCAGATTCAGCGGAGCATCCAGGTTGGCGAAGTTGGGATAAAGCCGTTTGGCCGAGCATTCCGCCGCTTTCAGGAACAGGGAATAGTTAGGTTCCCCCGGATTTTGGTTGACGCCTTGCTTACATTTAAAAATCTGAATCGGGAATATCGGCGTTTCCCCATGACCGAGCCCGCGTATCGTGGCCGTAAGCAGGGAGTCGATGACCAACTGTCCTTCCGGTGAGGTGCATGTGCCGTAATTGATGCTGGTGAACGGGATTTGCCCGCCGGCCCGGCTCGACATCGTGTTCAGATTATGGATCAGGCTTTCGGCTGCCTGGAACGTCTCACTTTTGGTTTCCTTGAGCGCATAGCTAAATGCCTTAGGATATTGCTTCTTCAGATCGCTGCGGCCCATGGTGATATCACCAAAATCAGCGTTCGCGTCGCCCTCCTCGAAATAATCCAGCCCTTTGCGGAAGTACTTGGCGAACGATTTGGCTACGTACGGAGCGAGATCAAAGTCCAGCTTATTGGCGGACACGCCGCCGTATTGGGAGTTTTGCTGGGATTGGAAAATGATCGCTACCAGCGCCATCGCCGTCATGATCGAAGTTGGCGGGCGTACGCTGCCGTTGCCGGTGTTGAAGCCTCTGCGCAGCAGCTTGTCAAACGGGATAAAGATACAGTTCGTTGTGCCAAGAGCATACTGATCCAAGTCGTGAACATACACGATATTATCCTGAATCGCCTGGACCAAGCGAGTTGGCAGTACGAAATGACTTGCATACCATTTAGAATACTCGCTGCCGAATTTGCTCATCTTGCCGGAGAAGCTCTCTCCGTTTAAATTGGCGTTCTCACGCAGCACCTCAAGATTGCGGCTCTGGACGATTTCCTCGCCCATTCGAATCACTTCATCCAGCAAGGTGTCCCGGCCGGTATACGTCTGGCTTACCCATGCCATAACACACTTCTCCTCCCTGTAAACCGAGCTTTAGTTCAAAAATAAAAGAGCATGTCCAACCAACGAGGTAGACATGCCCGAATGCACTGCAAAAAAGATGGACAGACCAAATCAAGGCCCAACATTTCGGCGGCAAGCGGACACCATCCCTGATCCTCGCAGGTTTTCCGTCGGTGTCTTTCAAACGGGCAGGTCTCCTGGCTTTCGGAACGTTGCTGACGCCTTCCCGCAGCTCATCAAACATTAAGCTGTAGTGGCATTTCGTCAGTCAACGGCTGGGTCTTCCAGACGATATAGGCGGAACGCCTGTCTTTAGTACCCAGCTACCGATTACAGTGGCGGGACCGCAGCGGACTTGCACCGCACTTCCCTTTTAAGCTCCGGCGGATCGTCCGCCGGATCACCCGTTCACACTATATTTTGTTGCGTTAATCTAAGGATAGCCCAAGATGTTGTGTTTGTAAATGGGATTTTCCCATTGAAAACTGACTGAAAACGATGTGAAAACCTCCGGTCCGCACAATGATGCGGAGAGCGGGGGACGGATGAAAAATGTGAACATTTATAATTGGGACTGTAGGACTAGACGACGTTTTACAGGGGATGTGAGTTTTGGGGATGGCCTGGAAATTTAGCCGACGGGTTCGGTTGATCTTCAGGAGCGGGGTTGGTTAGAATAAAGTTATCGGACGAAAAATAGCTTAGGGATCTAAAGGATTCAAACTAATCCAATGACCAAGGAAAGAAGGGGACTGAGTATGGCTATCGCCGAAGTGACCGTCATTCCGATCGGGACGGGGAGCACCAGCCTCAGCGCTTATGTAGCCGAGTTGCATCGGGTGTTGGAGAAGCAGCAGGGCATCACCTTTACCCTGACCTCCATGAGTACGATTATTGAAGGATCGTTAGACGACGTGTTTGCTGCGATTCGCGCGATCCATGAAGCACCGTTCCAGTCCGGTGCCGGCCGGGTATCGACCTCGATCAAGATCGATGATCGCCGCGACAAAGCCAGCTCCTCGGAGCAGAAGCTGCGCTCGGTGCGCGAGAAATTATAATTTCTTGAAATTGGCGCTTGCATTATTTTTAAAACTCGGTATAATAAATTTTGTTCGCTAAAAACGAACCTGCTGGTGTAGCTCAGCTGGTAGAGCAACGCATTCGTAATGCGTGGGTCGGGGGTTCGAGTCCCTTCACCAGCATCTGATATGCAAGCGTAACGCGCCCTCCGAGGTTTTCGGGGGGCGCTTTTTTTCTAAAGAAGGGTGATCGTCTGCCCACATCTCATTCCTTAATGATTGGGGGATTGAACTAGGTAATCAATAATAGATTTGATTCTTTGGGTTGCAAAAATATATATCGAATTGTAAAATGGTTGCAAATACATAAAGGGGTGTTGTTGTGCTGATTGTAATTAATCCTGAACCGAGAGATATTATCGACACATATATTCCAATGTCTATTAGATCACGCATGTGTCAGGCAATTGTTGATGCGTATAAGTGGTCAGATATTTTACTAAGCAATACCTCTATCTTTAAGAGCGTGAGAGGAAAAAAACGGCTGCTTCCTGAAATTAAGAACGTAGCAGTTGAATTTTTTATAGTTCAAGCCATAAAAAATGGGGAGATACCGTTAAATTATCGGATTAAATTTAATTCTAACTTTTCTCATCCATTCCTTGAACTATATAATAACGATGTATTGATTCATATTAATCAAGTTAAATCAAAAAACCAATGTGCCCGTAAGGCATTTTGTAGGGATCGCTTAATTAAACCAATCCAAAGTTACATCGATGTAGATAGTGATCAAGGGGCACATATTTCTTACGATTCTCAGAAGTACTTTCAAATGAATCACGGATACCAAACTAGTATTCCTAGTTTTGTGAATTTAGGAATTCCTAACTCACGAGGAGATATGGAGGCATCTATCCAATTACTTGAAGAGTACAGAGTTGTTGAAGGCTTCTACCCTAAATCTCAAATTGAAACCATCGATGAATTTACTTTCGAAGAATTTCAGCGCTATGCTGAAGGAGAGGGAGCCAATGATTCAAGACAGACATCATAGTGTTTTTAACGGAAAAAAACTTGAAGAAGCTAGAAAAATAAGAAATATGACTCTAGAGGAAGTTGCTTCACTTGCGAATGTTAGCCATCAGTCAATATCTAAGTACGAAAAGAATAGGGCTACTCCTAACTTGGAAATGTTAAGCAAGTTAGCTGAGATTTTGCGTTTTGAGCCTTCTTTCTTTTTTTCTTCCGAAATCAAGGAAGATGTATACAAAAATACCTTTATTTATAGAAGTAAAGCGAGTGTGGCTAAAAAATATAAAGATCAAACAGAGAGTCAAATCGGACTTATTGATCTCGTCGTAAAGAATATTAGATCAAAAGTTAAAATGCCAACTTTTGATCATACATTATTAAAGCAGGTTAAACCAGATGTATTCACTCCTACATCTGATATTGAAATAGAAACGATAGCAGAAAATATACGAAAGAGATTCGGTTTATCTGACGGACCAATAAGTAATTTAACAGCTTTATGCGAGAAAATGGGCATTTATATAGTATTTCTAAACTTAAATCACCAAGGGATAGATGCTTGTTCTGTCATAATTGATGATGTGCCCTATATTATATTAAACAAAGATATTACTTCAGCGGTACGCTTAAGGTTTAACATAGCACATGAGTTAGGCCACTTGATACTACACTTGAAGTACTCAAAAAAAACGTTGGCCAAAAAAGAGATAACTAAGATTATAGAATATGAAGCAAATAGGCTAGGCATAGCTTTGCTACTTCCTGAAAGTGGCTTAACCAAAGATTTATCATCGCTTGGTTTAGACTATTTATTAATTCTTAAGAAGCATTGGCTTGTTTCAGTTCAAGCTATAATTTATAGAGCTGAACAATTAGAGCTTTTTACTCCAGAATACGCGCTTTACTTGCGACAACAAATCAGCAGAAAAAAGTGGAGGCATAAGGAACCTTTTGATGATGAAATTGTACCTGAAACTCCCAAATTACTGGCACATGCGATTAAGTATTTATCGGAAAGAATGAATACATCGTTGTCACAGATATCATTTCAAACTGGAGTAAGAGAACAAGAGTTGTTAGATGTATTAGTCTACGATAAATCAATTTTTAGTTCTATACAAAAAACTAATCTTGTTAGAATAAAATAATTCAGCATATTATTGAACCTGGATCTTAAAATTTGACGAAATATTGGAGTGAAATTCCAGAGAAGCACTTGTAGTTGAAATCATCCTACAGTATTTGACGAATACTTAAAAATCAGAGGCCGTTAAGTTTTGAGGATCTAGAAGTCTTTTTCGGAGAAATTAATTTTAACTAGGATTTCTTTTTGAATCTATAACTAAGAAGAACCTTGATGTTGTAACAAGGTTCTTCTGTAAATTAGGTTTCCTTGCTTGGAATCAGCTTGTCCCAAATACCTACAAAGAATACAATAACAACAAGAAAGATAATTCCCCTCACGTCCCAAGCAGTGGGGAAGTCCGCAGGTTCACTTTTTCTGAAATACATGAAAGCTGTTACACCCAAGAGTATCACAGAAAACACAACTGAATAAGTCATTCTTGCGGTTAATTTAGTTAACGGTAACTTATCCATTAACTTTCCCAGACCAAACAAATCAAAAAACTGAAATTTCTTTCCTTCTGAGGCGGCAGAGGATTGCGTATTTGCTGAGTTTTCTCCTAAAGGTGCATCGGTCAATGGTTACACCTTTCTTTCCCTATCATCTGTCCAAAATAGAAAAGCAATAAGTATACTGAAGAAAACTATTATAACCGCCCCTGGCATTGAGAAAGAGTTATTAACTGACAAAGAAGCTATTATAGTACCTAATGCAAGTAATAGAAGCAGAACTGCACCAGTTTTCTTAATATTTACCCCTGTCATCATAGTAACACCACCCTTAGTAGTTGGAATTACTAACGATTTATTCTTGCTCTTCGTTAGAGAAGTAACAGTTGTAGGTAAGCGAAAGGCCATGGCAACTGAATCTCCAGATATCGCATTTTCTAAATCCTGTATTCCAGTGTATGTAATAACTCCTGTTTTATTACTGCTCACCTTGATCATCCTCCTCCGGCAAAAGGATCTCAAAAGGATACTTACCTAAAAAATCACCATCTGCAGTAACTTTAATGAAATGTTTTCCACTCTGGTGGAAATCAGTGGTTAGTCTGAAAGCAAAAGCATCACGTTGTGGAGGTAGTTTCTTTTTCCATTCAGAAAGGAATTTATCTTTACTATTAAGCATTGCTACATGCAATTCAACCTCATGAGAGGAAGGTTCATCCAATGTAATCAAAACAATGATGCTTTCTTTTGAAGGGAGTTTCCTAACCCTGATTCCTGACATCATGTTTTTAATAATAATGGTTCCACCTGAATCTTCTTTAGGGATATCTATGTCCTCACAAGTAAGAAATGTTCTAATTTTCATAAGTACCTCTATACCTCTTCTTAGACTCAATTAATGAGACATTAGCACTAAATTATCAAACTTGAACATGACTTGTCAACCAAATTATACCATAATGCACTAGGCAGAATAAAGAGTGCTTATTCGATGATTGATGTAAAATGTATATTTTGCAGACTCAAGCAACGTTTATTTATTAGTTGCATTAAAGCGAACATAACAGTTAATTAGTTTCCCCTGAAAAAGTCAGGGTGTTTTGAGCATAATTAAAAGGAATTC
>NZ_JAWDJI010000206.1:0-17437 GCF_032465655.1 Paenibacillus sp. 3LSP
TCCCAGGGGCCCCCGTCCCGGTCTCGTACCGGGACGGGGGCCCCTGGGAGGCGCTGTTCCCGACGGCGGAGTGGAACAGCGCCCTGGCGTGGGCGGCGCGCAGCAAGCCCGGCGCCGCCTTGGGTGAAGCCGCGGCTCCGGCCGGTGAGCCGGAGCTGCGTGCGGCGATCGCTGCGCATCTGCGGCGCAGCCGCGGGATTGCGGCAGAGGCAGAGCACATCTGCCTCTTTAACGGGTCGATGCAGGCGATCACGCTGCTGACCCAGCTGCTGCTGGGGGAAGGCGAGCCCGCGGTGCTGGAGAACCCGTGTTACTACGGGATCTCGCGGGCGGTGGCCGCCTGCGGAGGCGTGTCCGTCCCGGCGGCGCTGGACGGAGACGGCATCGTGCCGCGCGATTGGGACGCGCGGCTGCTGTTCGTCACGCCGGGTCGGCAGTTCCCGACCGGCGTCGTGCTCTCCCACGCCCGGCGGCGCGAGCTGCTGGCGTGGGCCGCGCGGCGGAACGCTGTCATCGTCGAGGACGATTACGACAGCGAGTTCCGCTGGGGCGGCCGCCCGCTGGAGCCGCTCAAGGCGTTGGACCGCGAGGAGCGCGTCGTCTACGTCGGCTCCTTCTCCAAGACGATGTTCGCCGCCCTGCGGGTCGGCTATGCCGTGCTGCCGCGCACCCTGGTTCGGCCCGTTGCGAGCGCGAAGGCGCTCTACGAGCCGGTGCCGCCGGCGCGGCTGGAGCAGCGGGCGCTCGCCCGGTTCATGCGCACGGGCGGCTACGAGCGCCACCTGCGCCGGATGCGGCGCCACTACGGCGCCAAGCAAAAGGCGTTCCGCCGCTGCATGGAACAGGAGCTGGGCGAATTGTTCCGCCTTCGCCCCGCCGATGCTGGATTGCTGCTGTACGCCGAATGGCTCCGCTCGCCGGAGGAGTACCAGGCATTCCGCCAAGCGGCGGCCGGTCGCGGCGTCCTGTTTCGCGATGCGGCTATTTACCGGATCACTCCGGGGCCGCCGGCAGCCTGCTTTGCTTTTTCCCATTTAGACGAATTGACGCTCATTGAGGGTGTATTTCGTATGAAAGCGGCCTGGGGGGATATTTAAACCCGTGCGCTTTAAAGGTATAATAAAGGTGATAAACTTGTCCTCGTGATGTAAGAGGAGGACAGGACACTGTACGGATCAGGCAAAATGATGCGATTGTATTTTTTTTACGGGAGGGAAGGACATGCTTCACGTTTCACCATCATCATTTGAATTGAAGCCGGCATTCGCCAAAATCGTCTGCGAACCCGGTTGGAAATGGCACAAGAGGGAGAAGCCGTTGCAGAACTATGATCTCTTCTATGTGTGGAGCGGTGAAGGCACGGTTGTCCTGAACGACCAGCCCATTCCGGTCAGTAAAGGCAGCTGCTTCCTGTTCCGCAAGGGGGATCACACCAGTGCTACGCATAACCCGCAGAAACCGCTGGTGCTGACGTACATCCATTTCGACGTCCACGAGCCCGTGACGGAAGTGCCGGGTCCTTACCGCGTACTGGAGGATACGCTGGATTTCGAGTATATGTTGTCGCGTTACGTCCGTTTATTTTTGATGAAGGCCTATGCCGCCGAAGAGGAGGCTCAGCTGATTCTCAAGCAGCTGTTGATTTATTTGCTGCGGGAAGAGCGGCGGGTACCGGTGGAGAAGAAGGTCAGCAACCAACTGCATGAAGTGATTCATGAAGTGGCGAACTATGTGCTCCAGCATCCCGGCCTCCCTCATAAAGTGCAGGATTTGGCTGCCCGGGCAGGCTTGTCCCCGCGCTATTTCTCGATTAAATTCAAGGAAATTATCGGAATGTCTGTGCAATCTTACATCATTAAGTCGAGAATCGACCGGGCGCAGCATTTGCTTCTGCATGCCGGCATGAATGTGACCGAGGTGGCAGATGCGCTGGGGTATCGGGACATCTTCTTCTTCAGTCGCCAGTTTAAGCAATATACGGGAAAAAGCCCATCCGAAATCCGTTAAGCAGGTTGTTCTAAATCACGAACACCCTCTGAAGTGAATGAATTCATTGTTCTCGACTGCCAAGCTTGAAGCTTCGGCGGTTTTTTCTTTACAAACCTACAGGTTATTTTTGCCTAGTGCAGGCCGGACAACATCGTCCGGTCTTTTTTTGTGGCCGCGCCTGAGACAATTTGTTTACAAGTCAGTGATATTTTGGCGACATGTATGCCGTAAGCTGAGTGTTGCGTCGAAAGACGGCCTCATCCTGAAGACGAAGGAGGAAAAAGGAATATGAAACCGATGGCTTGGCTGGGACTCGTGCTGCTGCTGCTGGTTCTCTCTGCTTGCACCGGGTCCGGGAACGGGGAAGGGGGATTACTCGCGGATACGTCAACAACCGGGATAGCGTTGAATGGTACGAGCGGCCCTGCTTCCGGGACATCCGGCGATCCGGGGAAGAAGGAGAAATCGAATGAGCAGGTGAAGCTTGTCGTCGACACTTATTTTTTGAGCGATCAAGTCAAGGCTGCTGTGGAGAAATATGAACAACTGCATCCGAATGTCGATATTGAGCTGCATGCCGCTTCGACGTCGGGCAAAGATCTGAACGATGTGATGAACAAGCAGGAGCAATTTGTCAAGACCAGCAACACCGCCATGTTGGCCGGGAAAGGTCCTGACATCATCGAACTCGATCAGCTTCCTTCCGAACAATACGTGAAGCGGGGGTTGCTTGTCGATTTACACGAGCTGATGAATCAAGATGCTGACTTTCACAAGGAAAATTATTTCACCAATATTATGGACCATGTGCACAGCGGCGGGGACGGCGGGTTATACGGCATGCCATTGTATTTCTCACTAGTTGGTCTGTATGGCAATGTGGAAGCTATAGACCGGGCCGGCGTTTCGTTTGACGATGACCGCTGGACGCTGAACGACTTCATCGACACCATCAAGCAGTTAAAGCAAAAGGGCGATCCATCGTATATCTTCATGGGCGAGGAACGTTATTTCTTGGAACAGCTCGTGACGGAGAATTTCGAGAAGCTCATCACCGTAACGAACGGGGAGCCGCAATTGGATACAAACGCCTTGGCTGAGATGATGGAGCAGGTCCAAAAGATGGCGGATGATGGACTGCTTCATAAGATGGGGAACTCTCAGAGATTAACTGCGGTTGGGGAATCCGGGACCGGCAGCAAGAATCCCGCCTATTTTATGGATGCAGAGCTCTATTCGCTGCGGGACGCCTTGTTGTACGCCCCATTCCCGCGTACGGCGCTGTATGCTAAGCCGCATCCGGTGAATGCGGGTGGCGGCGGCTACTTCAAACCGTTCGGGCAGCTTGGCATCAATGCCAATTCCGACCATCCACAGGAAGCTTGGGACTTCATTCAATTTCTGCTCAACGAGGAGAGCGTACAAGCTTATTTCGACGAGCATTTGGATGCCAGCCCTGGTTTTCCGATGAACCGAAGTGTATACGAGCAACAGAAGAGCAAGCTCCTTCAGGACGGAACGGTTACAAGCGGGAACGGTCCGAAGGTTCCGGTCGATCCGGATATGCTGGCGCAGGTGGACCATTACATCAACACAGCCGTCCATGCTGTGGGAGGTCCTTCCAAACTCTCCGAGACGATATATAACGAGACGGAAGCGTTCTTTGCCGGCCAGAAGTCAGCGAGCGACGTAGCGAAGGTGATCGCGAACAAGATCAATCTGTTGTTGAATGAATGACGGATAATGGACAACTTTTTACTTAGAGGGGGGATGGGACATGTATCACAAAACAATCACGGAGGACGTCGCCCATTTGCTGCAGAACCAAGCGACGACTGAGCCCCATGAATAAGCTGCTCACCCTGCTTCGCAAGGACGGGTTCCAGGCTTTCTGGCTGCTTGCTCCGAGCGTGATTGGCTTCTCGATCTTTTATCTGATCCCATTTCTATTAGGCTTCTGGGAATCGTTCACGGACGGTGCGGGCGTTGGAGGAAGCAAATTCGTTGGCTTGCATAACTACATCGACCTGCTGGGCAGCAGCTCCTTCCGCAAGGCGGCTGCCAATACCTTGCTATTCACCGCGGTCAGCGTTCCGTTGCTCATTCTCTTGTCCCTCGGCTTGGCTTTGCTGCTGAACCGGCCGTTGTTCCTCCGTGACGGGATCCGAACATCCATCGTGTTGCCCCTCGTCGTTCCCGTCGCTTCGACCGTTACGATCTGGCAAATTTTCTTCGATTGGAACGGGACGCTGAACGAGTGGCTGCATGAGTTCGGGCAAGGTCGAATCGATTGGATGCAGTCCGATTGGTCGATAGGCATCGTTGCGGTGATGTTTCTTTGGAAGAACCTCGGCTACAACATGATTCTGTTCCTGGCTGGCTTGCAATCGATCCCTAGATCGTATTACGAATCAGCCAGTATCGAGGGAGCGGGACCGTTGCGCCGGCTGTACCACATCACGCTGGTCTATTTGACGCCAACGATGTTTTTCGTCGTGCTCATTTCCATCGTCAATTCGTTTAAAGTGTTCCGGGAAACGTATCTGCTGGCGGGGGATTATCCATACGATCGCCTCTACATGATGCAGCATTATATGAACAACATGTTCGCTTCGCTGGACGTTCAGAAGCTGACTGCCGCCGCGATCCTGATGGTCGGCTGCATCGCTCTGCTGGTTGCTCTTCTGCTCGCGGTGGAGCGTCGGTTTCGGGAGAACATGGAATGAACGGAGGTGATCGAGTGAGGAAGCTCGGCATGCTGCCCCAAATCATCGCGGCGCTTGCGGCTGGCGCAGTTGCACTGGTTATGCTCGTGCCCATCATTCTGACCGTGACGGGTTCGCTGATGACGGAACAAGAGATCGAGCGGAATTACGGTCTTCTCGGCGTCATGATCGATGTATCGCAGGGAGGAGCGGACGCTTTCGTTAATTTGAAGCTGCTTCCTGACTGGCTGTCCTTCGGCCAATACGCGCAAATCTTAATCCAGTCGGCGAAATATCTTCACATGTTCTGGAACTCCGCCCTGCTGGTGGCACCGATTGTGGTTGGGCAAGCCGTCTGCGGTACGCTGGCGGCTTACGCCTTCGCCAAGCTGCGATTCTTCGGCAGGGATCAGCTGTTTTTCGTCTATCTGCTCACCATGTTGATGCCGTTCCAGGTGACGCTTGTACCCAATTATCTCGTCATCGACCAGCTGGGCCTGATGAATCACGAATCGGCGATCATTCTGCCCGGCATCTTCGGCGCGTTTGGCGTGTTCATGATGCGTCAATTCATGACGCATATTCCGAATGCGTACATCGAAGCTGCTAAAATCGACGGAGCGGGGCAATTCACGATTTTCTTGCGCATAATCGTTCCGCTTGTCCAACCCGGCCTGGCGGCTCTGAGTGTTCTCCTGTTCATCGACTACTGGAACATGATTGAGCAACCGCTCATCTTCCTGCAGGATGACGCCAAGCAGCCGTTGTCTCTCTATCTGGCGCAGATTAACAAACAGGCCCGCGGCATCGGTTTTGCGGCTTCAACGCTGTACATGGCTCCGGCGGTACTCCTATTTTTGTATGCGGAGTCGTATTTCGTCGAAGGGATTGGGCAGTCAGGAATTAAAGGTTAGCCGGGAGGTGAGGGTGCTTGGAAGAATTGGCAACCCGTTCAAAACAAAGAAAAATACGCGCGCTTGGGGGACTCTTCTTCGCCCTGCTTATCGTGCTGACGCTGGGCGGTAACACGATTCGGGCGTTGTCGATGCCGAAGGTGACCACGGCTGTGCCCACCGTCGGATCACTGGATTATTCCTATGAAGGGAGCGCACTGGTCCGGCCGGCAGCGGAACGAAAACTGATGAATCCGGCGGGCTGGAAGGTGCTTAAAGTGCTTGTGAAGGTTGGAGATAAGGTGCATAAAGGACAGCCGCTCGTCCGCTATGACGACAGCGACGTGCAGGACCAGCTTGCCGATCAGCAATCTTCCCTGAAGAAGATGCAGTTGTCGCTGGAACAACTGGAGTACGATTTGAAGCAGGCGCTCCGGGAAGGGGATGAGGAAGCCGTGCATCATGCGTCCTCAGCGCTGAAGAGCATGCAGTTTGATATAGAAGATCAGAAGCGGCGCATCACCAAGCTGCAGGAGGAGATCCAAGCGGGTCGGGAGCTGATCGCTCCGGTGGATGGCATCGTCATGACGGTAGGTGCTGAAGAGGGGATCGCCTCAGCGGGGGTTCCTGACGTCAGCCTATCCGATACGTCCCAGGGCTATCAGATCTGGTTGATGGTGCCGGACGAGCTTGCGATCCTGATCCGGTCCGGTGAAGAACTTGATTCGATCACGCTTGTAGACGACGATGCCCGACAGCTTACCGGCACCGTTACCACGATCGAAGAGGCGTACGATGGAGGGGGGGATTCGATCGGCGATGACCAGCTTGGGCCTGGCGACAGCGGCCAAGCCTCGGCCGCGAACACCCGGATCACGATATCACTGAAGGAAGAAGAATCCGGTCTCCTAGGCGGTGAACGCGTCAAAGTGAGCCTGCGCAAATCGAAGGGCGACCAACTGTTGCTCGTCCCCAATGAAGCCGTTCATCATGACAGCCAGGGGGCGTTCCTATACACGATCTCTGCGGAACAAGGCCCGCTTGGCAATGCATATTACGCAAAACTAACCCGAGTCGAGACGGAAGGTTCGAACGAATACGCAACAGCTGTCAGCGGTGAGATCTTCGAGCAGTCCGAGGTCATCGTAGGCAGCACAGGGCTGATCATGGACGGTACCCGCGTTCGGTATGAGCTGAACTAGCAATACAGTGCAGGAGATGGGAAGAGCCGGCCGAAGCCGGCGATGCATGGTCTTGTTTAATTAGCTTGGGTTTGCGGAGTTAAAGCGGCCCAGCGCTTCACCCATCCGTACCTTCTGTCCGGGGGCAAGTTCAGGCCAGGGGGTAAAGGTGCCGTTCTGGGTGAGCAGGACGACGGTGGATCCAAACTCGAAATAAGCGAGGTCGTCGCCTTGCTCCCAGGATTTTGCCGAAGGATCGGTATACTGGATACTGCTCACGTTCATCGCGCCGACCTTCACAAGAGCGATTTCCCCATACTCATGGGAGATGTAAGTGATCAAGCGTTCGTTTCGGCATAACACCTTCTTCATATGGCGCATGCCAAAATCATTCACCGGGTAGACCCGGCCTTGGATGTGCTCACTTTCCAGCTTTTTGCCCGTCACGGGCGCGTGAATCCGGTGATAATCTGTAGGACTCAGATACAGAACAAAGGCGTATCCGTGTTTGTACAATTCGACGCGGGGAGAGCCGGCCAGCAGCGCTTCCAAGGAATAATCCTGTCCTTTCACGTTCAGGATCGTGCCGGATTGCACCTCGCCCATAAACGTAATCAGCGCGTCCACCGGACTAATCATCACTCCCGGCTCCGCGTGCAGCGGGCGCATGCCCGGCTTTAGCTTGCGGGTGAAGAATTCGTTTAACGTGCGGTATTCCCGAAGCTCCTTCTCCGCTTCATGCAGCGGAATGCCATACGATTTTGCGAATAAAGGGATCATTGCTCGGCTAACCCCCGAATGAGAGAATTTGCCTATCAACCGGGATAACCATTTCCGGGAGGAAAGCTCCGTCATCCATTTCATCCATGTCGCGGCCAAATCGCATCCTCCTAGTCTGTCCAGTAATGCTGCATGGGTATTGATGAATTCGTTGCCACTTCCGCTTATCTTGACACAGAATCAGACCGAAATCAATAACGGACTGGTAACCCCCAGTTTACAGATTTGTACAAATTTAGGCTTGATGCCTGGGCGGGGTTGGTGTATGTTTATATCAATCGCATAGGGATACGGGGGCTTGAGCGAATCAGGCTGAGATAGCGGCATATTGCGCCGCGGACCGTTAATCTGATCTGGATAATGCCAGCGTAGAGAATCGATCGTCCGGGACTTTTTGTGCCTTCGTGCGTCCCCGTGACCTGACCACCGTCTGAGCTATTCAGGCGGTTTTTTTTACGATGCGAGGATTTAAATCAAATGATCAGGAGGAGAGATGAAGATGTCAGAGGTTGTTCAAAAAAGAACGGGGCGTGGTCTCAAGCTCAGTGATGTGCTGGTAACGGTGTTGGTCTCGCTGGTGCTGGGTGTGGTGTATCACTTTTGGAGTTCGGTGTACAATTTGTTCTCCCCCCTGTTCTTCCAGGCCGATGAACTGGTGTACGGGATGTGGTTCCTGGCTGCAACGCTGGTGTTCTTGTTGATTCGCAAACCGGGGGTGGCGTTAATCGCGGAGATCGCTGCTGCCCATGTGGAAATTTTGTTCGGGAGCGAGTGGGGCGTCCAGTTGGTCCTTTACAGTGTGCTGCAAGGTTTAGGGGCGGAGCTGGTGTTCGCCGCGTTCCGGTACCGGAAATTTTCCGGCTCCGTTGCTGCGTTGGCTGGGATTGGGGCTGCCGTGGGTTCGGTCCTCCCGGATTTCTTCTACGGCTATGTGCAGGATTACGAGCCGTGGCTCTTGACTGCCAAATATGCGATGCGGGCCGTCAGCTCGGCGCTGATCTGCGGGTACTTCGCTTATGCCGTCGTGAAGGCCGTAGAGGCGACAGGGGTTACGACATTGCTGCGACCCGTTGATCCCAAAGATTATGCGGCGTTGAATGACTGATGAGCAAAGAAACGACGGCAGCTGAGATCCGGGAGCTGCGGCTCAAGTTCCCGGGAGAGGATCGATTTGTGTTTAAGGATTTGGATTACTCGGTGCGGCGCGGGGAGCATGTGCTGCTGCTGGGTCCCAGCGGATGCGGCAAATCGACGCTGCTCCAGGTGCTGAGCGGCATCATTCCAGACCTAGTTGAGATTCCGATGCGCACGTCCGCACAACAGCTTCCCGCGTCATGGCGATTTTTGTTCCAGGATCCGGATACGCAGTTTTGTATGCCTTACGTGGATGAGGAGTTGGCGTTCGCCTTAGAAAATTTGGGCGTGCCGAAGCCGGATATGCCCGCGCGGATGCAGGCTGCATTGGCGAAGGTGGGCCTTGACCTGCCTGAGCTCCATGTGCCGATCGATTCGCTATCCCAAGGGATGAAGCAACGGTTGGCGCTTGCCTCCGTGCTGCTGGGCGATCCGGAGGTGCTGCTGCTGGATGAGCCTTCGGCATTGCTCGATCCGCAGGGCCGAGAGCAAATTTGGCAAGCGATCGCTAAGGTGGCTGAGGGCCGCACCCTCATTATCGTGGAGCATCGGATCGAGGAGTTGACGGCGCTAGGTCTGGTTGACCGCGTCGTGTTGTTTGGACCGGATGGGAAGGTGTTGGGCGAGGGGGCACCGGACGTCGTGTTTGATACGTATCATTCCGAGCTTATTGAATTTGGGATCTGGTATCCCGGCGTATGGGAAGCGTATTTTGCCACAGAAGCCGGCCGCAGGTTATTGGAGCCGGTGGGAGGTAGCCGGCAATTGGATGGACCTGCCGCCGTGGAGTTGACTGACTTTCACGGGTTCCGGCATGGGCGGCCGGTGATTGAAGTCGGGCAAGCCGCCGTGTATCCCGGGGATTGGATTGCGATCACTGGGCCAAACGGTGCAGGGAAGAGCTCGTTGCTGCTCAGTCTGATCGGTTTACTGCCGTCTGAGGGGGCATTTACGCTGCAGGGAAAACGGATCGAGACTGGGAAGCTTAGCCGACGTGACCGCAGACGACGGTTGGAGTTGGCCGCTCGTGAGATCGGATTTGTGTTCCAGAATCCGGAGTTTCAGTTTGTCGCCGATCGGGTGGTGGACGAAGTCACCTTCTCGCTGAGGGAGGATGGACTTGACGCCAGAACGCTGAACGGTCGGGTGACGGAGTATCTAGAGCAGTTTGGTCTAACCGGCTTGGAGATGCGGCATCCTTACCAGCTGTCGCTGGGGCAGAAGCGGCGCCTTAGTGTGGCTGCGGCGGCCGTACGCGAACAACAGGTGTTGCTGCTAGATGAGCCGACCTTCGGTCAGGATGCTGCGAACACGTTTGCCATTCTGCAGTTATGCGAGGCGTTACGTCGACGCGGGACGGCGATCCTCATGGTTACCCATGAAGAGCGGATCGCAGAGCAGGTGGCCACCCAGCATTGGGAGGTCCGGGACGGACGGTTGACGAGCCAACGGTTGACCTCGCGGGTAGAACGGTCCCAGGCAAGTGCCGGCGAATCACCGGAATCCAACGGATCAGCCGAACGGGGAGCGGATATCACCTCCGCGCCAACCGACCAGCCTGGCCGCCGGGATCCAGAGGCGGTGATCGCCAGATGAGACGTTTTCTGACCCCGAAACGGCGGACTTGGTTGCATCAGGCGAACCCGGCTGCCAAGCTGGCGTTGATGATCCTGCTGTTTCTGCTGACGTTATTTACGCACCGGCTTGATTTTATTTTTTATCAGGCGATTCTTTTTACGTTCTTGCTGTTCCTGCTCAGTGGTTATGAACCTTGGAAGGTCGCTTTGCTTCTGTTCCCCTTTGCGCTGATCTTTGCTTCCTCGGCGGCGACGATGATTCTGTTTGGCAAAGGGACGGCGATCTGGTGGTCGTGGGGATTGTTCCGCATTTCTGAAGAAAGCTTCTACCGGGGGATTCACATCGGGTTCAAAGCAGTGGCTTTTGCTGCCGAAGGGCTGTTGTTCGTGTTGACGACTTCTTCGGTTGCTTTGTTTTACGCGCTAATGCAGCAGGCGAAGCTGCCGCCCAAATACGCCTACAGCTTTATGGCCTCGGTCCGGCTGCTTCCCATGGTCTGGGAGGAGCTGCTTGTCCGACGTAATGCGCTGCTGATTCGCGGCGTTCGCCGTCCGCGCGGACTGCCCGGTCTCGTCGCACAAGCGAAGCTGTACGCTGTGCCGCTGCTGTCTCAGAGCATCCGGCGGGCCCATCGTGTTGCTGTCGCCATGGAAGCGAAAGCGTTCGACGGAAATCGGCCGCGCACGTATTATTACCCGACTGCTTATTCCCGGTACGATGTGTTGACATGGCTGCTCATCGGCTTGGTTGCGGCTGCAGCTTACTTCCTAGCGGACTTGTACCCGCTATTTCACATTGCAGATGTTCGCTATCATGAAATCTTATGAAACGAAGGGGCAAGATTCCTTCCGGAGAAACGGGTTACTGCCTGCTCTCTGTGTTTAGGAATCCGCCCCTTTTTTTAGTTTTGTTCCATTTGGCTAAGCCCGGTTCGATCGGTCTAACAAATAACGGGCGTAAGCCATAGGCTGTCGATATGAATCCTTCCAGGCTTCCAGCAATCCGGCTTTACGAAAGCCGTAACGCTGGTCACGCCCATTGCATTCGATAAAGTAAGGCTTCCCGCTTGCGGATAAGCCAATGTCCAGCCCCAGGTCAGCGAGATGCGGGAGATGGCTGCCCAGATAGCGGGAGATGGTCAGGGCAAGCTCATTAACGTGAGCAAGGGCCGCCGGGACGATCTGCTCCGGGAGCACTTTGGCCAGCAGCTCCTCGGCGGGAAGGGCTTCGCCGCCTCTGGCGAGGTTACACACAAAGCTGCCTGCAGCAGCTACTTTGGCGAAGCGCCCGGTGACGCTCCAATCGCCTCCGCCGCCCCGCTGGACGGTGATCCGCAGATCGATGGGGCGCTGCTCGTATTCCGCCAGCGGAATACGCTCTTGCACGAGATAAGGCGTGCGACGCAGCATATGCCGAACCCCGGGCGGCAGTTGTCCCCGATGCAGTCGAATCGTCCTCCATTGCCGCTGGCCAAGTGGCGAAGCATAAGTGAGCTCCCACCCTGACGATGGCAGATGTCGCAATCGCATGACACCATGGCCAACGGAGCCGCGGATCGGCTTAAGGATGAGGTCCGTATGGCGGGTCATCATGTTCCGCAGATTGCTGGGGGTTAACGGCATCGATGCCGGAAGGTACGGCCGCAAGTGAGGAGCACTCCAGAGCAAGCGGTGGATGAAGTCTTTTCCATAACGGTTGGTTGTATTAAAGATTGTGATGCCCCGGGCATTCAGGGATTGGAGTCTTTTTCGAGCTGCAAGTCTGGGGTATAACGCTCGGTTATGGATCACTGCAGGCAAGGGAAGCTGTTGCTCGACGTATTCGATGCCATTATATACATACGCGAGACATCTGCCCCCTGCCGGATCGATGCCGGCGAGACGCAAGAAAACGGGGGTTAATCCATATTCCTGTGCCGCTTCTTCATACCCTGTGATCCACTCTTGGCCGGTTCTGCGCGTGGGGATCCCTCGGTACATGCTGGAATTCAGCAGGATTCCGACAGTGTCCTGACTCAAGTGGGTTTCCTCCTTCCCGTGCGTCTTCCTTCAGTGTATGTTGTCCCGGGTCATTAGCGTGGACGACTGTGCTGCGACAGCCGCCTGTTTTCGGGCGAACTGCGGATGGAACACCGCCTTTGGCAAATTAGGCTCATCTTCCAGGAAGGTGTCACATTTGCCAGGAGGTTCTCGTATATTTAGGATATCGAATGCAAGTGAAACGGTAAGGAGGGGGGACTTCACATGGATCGGGAAAAAGTCGCGTTGATCGCGTCTGACGCCTTTACGGCGGTTTCAGGGAAACACCGTCCAGTGAAGAGGGTGCTGGAACGAATGCTCCCTCATGCGGCAGAGCAGCTGCACATTCGCCTCTTTGGCGTTGCGGACGGGCATCTACCGGCCCAAGGATGGATGGGGGGCGTTCCTTTTTATTGCTTGCCCGGGGGACGCCTCTATCTGGAGTCACTGCTGCGGCACTTGCGCAAGTGGCGGCCAGATACGGTGGACGTTTATGGCCGACCATTGCTGGCTTGTCAGCTGAAAGCTCGGCTTCCGCTCTCCCGTGTACTGTTGACGTTACCCTCTGCCCAGATCGTATCTTCTTCCTGCCATCCCAAGGCATATACAATGCAAGTTCTGGAAAGCGTGGACGGCCTGATCGTCGGCAGTGAACGGACCAAAGCCGAGTTGCTGGCGCAGTTCCCATCTTTGGGCACTCCGGTATGGGTTCATTTGCCGGGGGCAAGCCTAGAGGAACAGGTGCTGCTGCGCTGGACGCCAGATGGGGAACGGGAACGTCAACAGCGGCTGATGGAGCGGGGATGGATGAATCGCAAAATCATTCTATTGGCTGGAAGTTGGCCGCCGCTTAGGGACGAGGAGCACATTGTCTCGGCTCTTACCGAGGTGATGGATCGCGTGCCGGAGGCGATGCTGGTGTTCCTTGCCGCCGACTTCCCTGGAACGGGGGCTTTCCGTGAATGGTTTGAGCGATCGAAGCCGCATGGGCTTGCCGCCTACGCTCCAGAGCGGATTGCCAGCCTGCAGGCCGGGTCGCCTTACTTCATCTCGGATAGGTACCTCTTGGCGGATTGCCTGGTGATGTTACCGGGCGATGAGCCGGCATCGATGTTAACGCGCCTTGAAGCGATGGCTGCCGGCTTGCCTACGCTGGATGCTCATGACGCCCCGGTACTTGAATTTGCGGTTGATGGACTGCTCGCCGAAGGGGCGGGAGACAGCTTGGCTGATCGGATCATACTGCTGCTGGAGGAAGAGGAATTTCGTCAAATCATCGGCCGGGCCAGCCGAGAAATCGTTCGTCGTCATTACCGCTGGGATCACGCCGCAGACCGTTGGGTCAGTCTCGTGCGCGCCAGAGGGGTGCAGACGCACACAGGCCGACGAAGCGCTAAAAACTGATGATATCTGGATGTCCATAGCTAATCTTAGGGAAACGCCGAAAGGCGTTTTTTTCTTTTGTCCCATAAGCAGGGCCTGTGCCGCATTCGTCAGGACAACTGTACGTTTGCCGTTACCAGCCCCCCGGCCAATCATACACTGAGGTATATGCTCCGGTATTATCACGTTTTTGGGAGGAAATTGATGTGGTCAAAAAACACAAGCGGCCGCGCATCCGACTGAACCGCAAACCGATTCAGCGCCCTAAAGTGCTGCCGCGTTTGGTCAATCATCCCGATCCCATCGTATCCATCATCATTCCGGCGATGAATGAAAGGGCGACGATCGCCGGCGTACTGCGTGAAGCCGGTCTGGTGCATCCGCGCAGCGAAACGATCGTCGTGGTGAACGGCTCAACTGACGGGACCGCTGAGCTGGCTGAAGCCTGCGGCGCTCACGTCATCCACGTACCGGAGCCGCTGGGACATGATGTGGGCCGGCGCGTTGGGGCGGAGGCGGCCCGCGGTCAAGTGCTGCTGTTCATCGACGCTGACATGGTGATTCCAGCCCGGGAGCTTCGGCCTTTTGTCAACGCGGTGCTGACGGGTGTCGATGTGGCGCTGAACAGCTACTCCGGCCCGGTACGAGGGAAGGTGGCACATCCAGTCGTTCTGGCCAAACACGTCCTGAACGGTGTGCTGCAGCGTCCTGACCTGCGCGGAGCTTCCTTGACGGCAGTCCCGCATGCGATGAGCCGAACTGCGGTAGACACCGTCGGCCTGGATGCGCTGGAGGTTCCGCCGCTCGCCTTAGCTAAAGCGATCCGGCTGGGGTTAAACGTCCAGCCGGTGCATACCGTCCCCGTTGGCAAGCTAAATCCAGCCCGGGGACGCATAGGGAAGAAGGGAAGTCGTGTTGATCCGCTGACCGCATTGGTGGCAGGGGATCATCTGGAGGCGATCCATTGGCTACTCCTCCAGCAAGGACCGCGCGGCGGATACAGCGATCTGGGACGGCAGCGCGGTAAGGTGAGGTGATCCATTGATGGTCATGGTAACTCGGCAAAAGATGAAGGTTCGTCGGAAACGAAGAAGCGGTTCTTCGGCCCGTTTGCGCGGAGGAGCAATCCGGAGATCCAGCGGCTTCTCCCGCAAAGGCCGCCGCGGGGTCCGTCCTTCGACGGGAAGAAGATATGCCGGCATCCCGCTCCAACGCCTCAAAGCCAAAGCTTGGGCCGCAGGAGCCCGTGCGGCGGCACAGGATGGGGCGGAGAAGGGTTCGCCACAGATGCAGGCTTGTTTTCAAGCGTGGGCGCAGGCGGAGCGGGTGAATCAACTGCCTTTCACGGCTTTGTTGACGGCTTCCTTGGCGTATCGCCGCGGGTATGCCCATGCAGCCGGATTGAGTAAGATGTGGATTCCGCTGCCGCTGAAAGGCCGTGCCTCAGCGATTGTGACGGCGAGTAATGAGGAGCAGACGTTGCCGGCGGTTTTGGCAGAGCTCCGCAAGCTGCCTCTGCATGAGATCATCGTTGTCCTGAATGGCTGCGATGATGCAAGCTTTACCGTCGTGGATCGCGATCCGCGCATTACGCGGCTGAGCTTCCCCGAGCGGTTAGGGCATGACGTAGGCCGGGCGATTGGGGCGGCGATAGCTACCGGAGATATTTTGCTGTTCACCGACGGGGATATGTGCGTTGCCGCCGAGGATTTAGCTGCTTTTTTGATCGCCATCGATCGGGGAGAGGACTTGGCGCTCAACGATTTGACGCCGCATCTGCCGCGGTTCTCCCAGCAGGATGAGGTAACGCGCTGTAAGGCATTCTTGAATCTGGCGCTTGGACATCCGGAGTTGAAGGCGAACTCGTTAACTGCGGTGCCAAACGCTTTGTCCCGCCGCGCAGTACGGACGGTAGGCACCGCTGCGCTGATCGTTCCTCCGAAAGCCCAAGCGCTCGCCTTGGTTCGCGGGCTGAAGGCAGGTGCGCCGATTTCCGTGGACGTGATCCGCAAAAACCGTCTCCGCACCAGCAACAGCGGGGCGGGTAATGCGGTCGCACGGATGATCGTTGGCGACCATCTCGAGGCGCTTGGTGAGGTTATGAAAACGGAAGGCGTCCGGTTACGCTTCTCCACAATAGGCCGGAGCGAACTTGCGAAAGTGAGGAATGCCCGATGACGGCTGGAGTAACGAGTATCATCATTCCGACCTATAACGGGCTTCACTTGCTTGCCCCTTGCGTGGCGGCGATCCGTCAGTATACGGAGACTCCTTATGAGATTATCGTGGTGGACAACGGCTCCGAGGACGACACGGCATCGTTCTGTTTGAAGGAGCGTCTGATCCTGGTGGCGCTGCCGCGCAATGAAGGATTTCCGGTAGCAGTAAATCGAGGATTGTCCGTCGCTTCGGGCGATCACCTTCTCATTCTTAACAATGATGTGCTTGTCTCTCCACGCTGGCTCTCGAATCTGCTTCAGGCGCTGCACAGCGCCGCGGATGTCGGCCTCGTCGGCCCGGTGACCAATTATGCCAGCGGACGGCAGCAGGTGGAGATCAATTGGGCGGAAGGAGAGGATTTCGTCCAAATCGCCGAACGCCATAACCATTCGGATCCGGCCAAATGGCAGGAAGTTCAGCGGCTGATCGGCATGTGCCTGCTCTTTAAGCGGGAGGTACTGGAGCGGGCGGGAGGATTTGATGAACGGTTTTCGCCCGGTCATTACGAAGATGACGATTACTGCTATCGTGCTCGGCAGCTTGGTTATCGTCTGCTCATTTGCGGCGATACGCTGGTGTACCATGAAGGCAGTGCCAGCTTTAAAACCCGCCATCCGGAAGGGTGGAGCGAGCTTATAGAACGGAACCGTATGCGGTTTATCGAAAAATGGGGCGCAGATCCTTGGCAATTTATTTGACGGGAGCCCCAAATTTTTAAGGTAAGGGAGGAGCGTTCATGAAAGGTGTGATTTTGGCGGGGGGCACCGGCACGCGTCTATACCCGCTGACCCGATTGATCAACAAGCATCTGCTTCCGGTCGGGAATTATCCGATGGTCTGTTACGGCATAGAACGGCTGCGTCAAGCTGGAATCACCGACATCCTCATCGTGATCGGCAAACAATCTGCAGGGCAGTACGCGGACTTCCTTGGCAGTGGGGAGAACTTTGGGGTTAACCTGACGTATCGTATCCAGGAGTCGGCCGGTGGAATTGCAGAAGCCCTGGAGCTGGCGGAAGGGTTTATCCCACCGGCCAGTAAATTCGTTGTGCTATTGGGTGACAACCTGTTCTTGGACGATTTAACACCATACGTGGAGCGATTTAAGCAACAGCCTTTGGGCAGCGCACGGGTAATGCTGAAGCCGGTGGATGATCCACGGCGCTACGGCGTGCCGGTGTTTGCTGAAGATGCTCCGGAACATATTGCTTATATCGAAGAAAAACCGAAGAAACCGAAATCAAAATATTCGGTCACTGGGATTTACATGTACGATGACAGCGTGTTTGGCATGATCCGCAGCATCGAACGTTCCGCTCGCGGCGAACTGGAGATTACAGACGTGAATAACCTTTACGCGCGGGAAGGCAAGCTTGAGTTCGACGTACTCCAGTTGTGGTGGGGAGATGCCGGCACATTTGAATCGCTGCAGGAAGCCGCAATTCATATGAAAGGCGTACTTCCCTAAGCGATAGGGAAGCCGGAAAGGAGGCACGGGATGGCTACACGCGACAATGCGGCGGTCACCAGCCGCAAAACATTCGGCCAGTGGAGGC
>NZ_JAWDJI010000207.1:0-54855 GCF_032465655.1 Paenibacillus sp. 3LSP
GTTTGATGCGCCCTTTTTTCGTGACTCCGCGCTCAACAGGCACGGGAAATTTCCAGTTCGATTAAATCAACAGCTTGACATCATACCGCTGGACTTTATATCTAAATTTCGTGATGAATTCATTCTCCCCTATTTATATCATAAGGTAAGGCATGATATATTTCAATCATTCGATAATTTTCGAACAACACTGGGCCTCGCCGCCGTCGCCGGGTTGTTTAGCCCGAGCTTCTGGATTCTGCTCGCCGTTCGCATCGTGCAAGCATCCGGTGCCGGAGCGGTCGTTTCGTTGTCGATGGTTACGTTATCCCGTTACGTTCCGATCCAGCGGCGCGGCAAAGCGATGGCCTTGATCATGTCGGCCGTATCGCTGGCAGCTTTGCCACCTTGTTTTTGCTGCCGCAAATTTTAGTGCATCGCTTCGGATTAACCGCCAGCCATGCCGGACTGGTCATCTTCCCGGGCTCGATCCTCGCGATGGTCGCTTCCCGCAAAGTGGGTTCGGTCATCGACCGTCAAAATCCATACCCTACCTCTGAAAAAAGAAAACCTTTGGAGCAACTCCTTCTACTTCTTCCGGCTTCGCAGCTCCTTCATGATTTTGCGGCCGGTAGGCGTTTGTGCCAGCCCGCCCTGCGCGGTTTCGCGATGGCGGCTGGGCATCGCCGAGCCCACCTCCAGCATCACGTCGATGACTTCGTCCGACGGGATCGCACTGCGCACACCGGCCAAGGCCATATCGGCGGCAGCCAGCGCATTCACCGCCCCAAAGCCGTTACGCACGATACAAGGAATTTCGACGAGACCGCCAACGGGATCACAGATCAACCCCAGCGTGTTCTTTAACGCGAGGCCAACGGCGTGCACCGCCTGCTCCGGCGTCCCGCCGCGTAGCTCAACCATTGCACCGGCCGCCATCCCAATCGCCGATCCGATTTCTGCTTGGCAGCCCCCTTCTGCACCGGAAATAAACGAGTTGTTGGCGATCACGTACCCGATGGCCCCCGCGCAAAACAACCCGCGCACAAGATGCTCATCCTCCCAGCCGAAGCGCTCTTGGGCGCTGACGAACACGCCGGGGATGATGCCGCACGAGCCCGCCGTCGGCGTGGCGACGATCCGGCCCATCGAAGCGTTCACCTCGGACACGGCCAGCGCATAAGCCATGGCCTGACATGCGATGTCACCAACCGAGGTCTCACTGCGATTGCGGTAAGCCTCCACCCTTTTGGCATCGCCGCCGGTCAGCCCGCTTGTGGAGACGATATCCTCCGTCAGCCCCTTATGCACCGCCGTTTTCATGATTTGGTAGTATTCGTTCATGGCGGCCAAAATTTCTTCCTCCGATTGCCCGCTCTCTTCCACCTGGTCCTGAATCATAATGCTGGAAATCGTGCGAGATTCCCGCTCACAGAGCTGGGCCAGCTCACGTAAATTTTTAAAACGCATCGTGCTCCCTCCTCGCTTTACTTCGTCAGATCAATATAGGACACTTGGCTGACATGCTCCAACGCACGGATCGCCTCCACTAATTCCGGCGGAATGGACGAATCGGCTTCCACAACAGTCAGTGCCTCAGAGGTCCGCCCTTTCCGATCGGTAATAATGTAGCCGATATTGACGTTCTCCCGGCTGAACAAGGCCGTAATCCCTGCCAGTACCCCTTGCCGGTCTGCGTGGGAGATGACCAGCGTCGGCAGCTCGCCTGAGCATTTCACCTCAAAACCGTCGATGTTGCGAATGACGATCGTCCCTCCGCCAATGGATGCCCCCATGACCTCGATATGACTTCCGTCTTGGCGGGTTAGTTTTATTTTTACCGTATTCGGATGGGCCCCAGGCAGGACTCCGGTGGCAAACACCACCTCAATCCCCTGCTTTTCAGCGTCCTGCATCGACTGGCGGATTCGCTCGTCGTCCGTACGGTAATCCAGAATGCCGCCAACGATGGCCAGATCGGTACCGTGCCCGCTGTACGTTTCGGCAAAGGAGCCGTAGAAACAAATCTCCGCCTTGACCGGCGCGGTTCCGAGCAGCTGACGGGCAAATCGTCCAATCCGTACAGCCCCGGCCGTATGTGAGCTGGAAGGCCCAATCATCGCCGGACCGATAATAGAAAATACGCTTTTAAATCGCATCGCTACATCTTCCCCTCATTTTTTCTATGACGAAAAAGAGACAGAGCAAAAAGGCTGCTGCCTTTCGCTCTGTCCCCGTTACCTGAAAGTTTAATGTTCCCGGTTCAACTTAACATCCGGGTCCATGTACCTCTTGGGTGGCTGTTCGCTCTCTCCAGAGTGGCGTCCGATCATGGTCCTTGTACCTGAGAGATTCGGCTGCCGGCTGCAGGACCGGCCCTTGCTCCTTCGGTGCCGCTAAGCTGGCGTCCCTTTTCGGATCAGCCCGCGGACTCTCCCATCATCCTCATTCGCCGATATGAATTTGTGCTTAATGTAAACCGAAGCCAGCAAGATGTCAAGATATCTTACATAAATTCCGGTGGTTCACGTTGAATTCTAGTTATTTTTTCCTATTTTTATAAGAAAATATGTATATTTTACTCATCCACCCACTTGTATACCTGATTTTACAGATATATACTGTCCGTAACAACCCCAGATTTTACCTTATTTTATGAATTGTTGAAAAATAAGGTGCGCTCCGTGTTAACTTATCTTCACTCTATGACCCCTGCTAAACTAAAACGATTCTCTCCACAGCATTGGCTTCAACTCACATCCACATCCACCATGACTTACTTACACCCGCTTCCACTATTTTACACGAAGGAGGTGATGTACCCAAGAGGCACTTGCTTCAATTTTTGTCAGGCGTAATGCGTCCGGACTCAGCTATTCGTTTCTCCGGGCGGCCGTCACAGGATGGATGTTGGGCTTAAAACTTAATCAAAGGGAGTGAAGAAGTTGATAAGTCTCAAGAGATTTCGCAAACCTTTCTCGCTTGGCATGTCGATCCTTCTTGCGTTAACTCTCGTTCCCGTCGCCTCCGCCAGCAGCAGCAGCGTATCGGGACAAAGCAGCCTGAGATCGACCGCGCCCCAAGTGGCCGAAGCCAAGATCGACGCTAAATTGCAGACCCAGTTTAAGCAAGACGACTTCGTCACCTACCTGGTCAAACTCAAGGAGCAGACCGATACAACTTCGGTCGCCAAGCTGGCTCTTCAGAAAGCCCAGCTGGAGAAATCCACTCCTTCCGCCGCGAAGCTGTCCGTACGGACTTCCGTTGTCAGCGCCCTGCGCGAAACGGCCTCCCGCACCCAATATGCGCTGGAGGAATACTTGCGGAAAGCCCAGCAATCCGGAGAGGTGAAAGACTACAAAAGCTACTTTATCGTAAATGCCATGGCGGTGACAAGCTCGAAAGAAGTACTGGAGCAAATCGCCCTTTTCCCCGAAGTGGAGAAAATTCTGCCGAATGAAGAACGACATCTGCAAAAGGTTGAAATCCACAAAGATGCGGCTGCAGAGCCTGCCGTGAAACCGGCCGACGAAATTTCTTCTTCGCTGGGCGGTACAAGTCAAGCTCCCTCCGACGTTACTCCAAGCAGCGTCGAGTGGAACATCGCCCAGGTCAATGCCCCCGAGGTGTGGAATATGGGCATCGACGGCACCGGCATCGTTGTAGCTAACCTCGATACCGGGGTAGATTACAACCACCCGGCTCTACGGAGCAAATGGCGGGCCCTTGATGCTTCGGGCAATATCGTGAATCCCGAACTCAGCTGGTATGATCCGCACAGCCATGCTTCGCTGCCTACCGATAGCCACGGCCACGGCACGCACACCATGGGAACGATGGTTGGTTCGGAGCCGGACGGCTCGAACCAGATCGGCGTCGCGCCTGGGGCGAAATGGATCGCAGTCCGTATCTTTAACCCCTCCACCACGGATGCCATCATTCTGGACGGCGGCCAATGGTTGCTCGCCCCGGTGGATGCCGAAGGGAATCTGCATCCGGAGCTGGCTCCGGACGTGGTGAACAATTCCTGGGGAGGAGGCCCCGGTATTGATGAATGGTTCCGCCCGATCGTACAAGCTTGGAGAAGCGCGCAAATCTTCCCTGAGTTCTCGGCGGGCAACACCGATATCTTCAACCCCGGCGGTCCCGGTTCGGTAGCTGCGCCAGCTAACTATCCTGAAGCGTTTGCCACCGGTGCTACGGACATCAACGGGAATTTGGCGGATTTCTCTTTGCGTGGACCTTCGCCTTACGGTGAAATTAAACCGGAAGTTTCCGCACCTGGGGTCAACATTCGGTCCTCCGTTCCCGGTGGTGCCTATGAAGGCGGCTGGGACGGCACCTCGATGGCAGGCCCGCATACGACAGCCATCGCGGCCTTGCTGCTGCAGGCCAACCATTCCCTCACGGTAGACCAGCTGGAGGAAATCCTGACCAGCACGGCCACACCGCGGACAGACGCCGAGTATGAGACAGTCCCTAATAACGGATATGGATACGGCATTGTAAATGCGTTGAACGCCGTAGGCTCTGTCCTCCAAGGGATCGGCAGCGTCTCCGGTCGCGTGGTGACCGGCGGAGAAGACTTGGACGAACCGGTCCTAGAGCATACGCCGCCTACCTTAATATATGAAGGCTTTGATTTGACATTATCCGCCCGTGTCAGCGACGAGGTGGCGGTCACATCGGTCGATTTTTATGCGAAAGAAGCTGGAACCAGCCATTATTTATATATTCCGGCCACACGGGTATCCGGAAACGAGAAGGATGGCGTATATGAAGCCACCATCCCCGCTTTCCTGATCGGAACAGCCGGCCTTGAATATTATATCCACGTGAATGATTACGGCAATAACGGATTTGACAGCGAGCACTATTCTGTGACGGTGTCAGCCGGGATCGAGCCCGGATATTTGCAAGATTTCGAGTCGGAACCCATCGGATTCCAGTCTGGCGGAGCCGGCAACACTTGGGCTTGGGGAACGCCAGTCAGCGGACCGGGCAGCGCCTACTCCGGTGAGAAGGTGTACGCCAGCAATCTGACCGGCACCTACGCACCCAACAGCAATTCGTATCTGCTTATGCCGCCGATCAATTTGACCGATAGTCCGCAAGGGGCATTGCTCTCTTTTAAGCATTGGTATGACCTTGAGGAGGGCTACGATATCGGCACGGTGTATATCGCTTCTTTAGACACCGATTACGCGTTCGTACCGGTAGCGGAATTCACTGGCACAAGCGACGGCTGGAAAACACAATACCTGGACCTGCGCGACTATGCCGGTGAGCAAGTTTACCTGCAGTTTGGACTGACCAGCGACGGCTCCGTGCATAAGGCCGGTTGGTACCTGGACGATCTGTCCCTGCAAGTACCTGACGCCACCGCACCTGAAGCACCTGCCGATCTGACCGGCTCCGTGAACTTTGCCGGCAGTGCCGAGTTGTCCTGGTCTCCGTCCGCCGATGAGGACGTGAAATTGTACACGGTGTACCGCTCGACCACTTCGGGCTCCGGCTATGAGGTGATCGGTACAAGCGGCCAAACGGAATTTACCGACACAACAACTGAAACGGATCATACCTATTATTATGCGGTCACCGCTACGGATTACAGTGACAACGAAGGCCCTAAATCCAATGAGCTGGAGCTGACAGTTGTACGTCCGGTGACGGTATTCAGTGATAACTTTGACGGCAGCAGCGATAACGGCTGGACGCACAGCGGCACGCGGGACGAATGGGAACGCGGCACCCCGGTGGAACCCGGTCCGGCTAGCGCTGTCTCCGAGCCAAACGTATGGGGAACCGATCTCGACAGCAACTATGAGAATGGAACAAATGCTTCGCTCATCTCCCCGACGATCGATTTGAGCACCGTCGATAATGCTACCCTTGTGTTTGATCATTGGTTTGAAATTGAAACCAATTATGATAACGGTTATGTGGAAATCAGCTCCGACGGCGGAACGACATGGAACGAGCTGGGCAAATTTTCACATAGCACCAATGGCAAGGTTTGGAGCACCGCTTATTACGATCTCGAAGATTATGTCGGAGAGCAAGTTCAGGTGCGGTTCCGTTTAACGACGGACGGCAGCGTTGTGAAAGCCGGCTGGTACATCGACAACGTTCAGGTGCTTAGCGTAAATACACCGGAAGATCAGGTGACGCAAAACGTGCTTGGCGAAGCCGGAGCAAAAACGGACAAGGCCGTAAAATCCGGGCCGGCCTACAAGCTGACCCGCACAAGCAAGGCCGAATTCGAGCAGCAGGTGAAACAAGCGAAGCCAGCCGGTGACATCGGCATCAGCAGCCTGCCGGCCAGCGCAACCGTGACGGTGGTGGAAACCGGGCGCTCTGTAAAAACCGATCCAGCCACCGGACGCTACAGCTTGAATCATGTTGCTGGGGATTACACGCTGAAAGCGGAAGCCTACGGCTATTATCCGCAAACGGCCAATGTGACCATCGCCGATCAGGTAAACGCCAAGGTCAACTTCACCCTGCAGCCGATTCCGAAAGGTACGCTCACCGGAACGATTACCGATGAACGTACTGGGGAGCCGATTGAAGGCGCAACGGTGATGGTGCATGAAGATGCGATGGTTGCACCGCAAATCACCGGGGCTGATGGCAGCTTCTCATTAGAGCTTCTGGAAGGCACCTATACCTTGTCGGCAAGAGCGGCCGATTATTACGCGAATACGTTAACCGTTACGGTACCGCCGAACGGTACAGCCGACGGCTCGTTGGCGCTCAGGCCGTTTGTGGGCTTGCCGGGCGAAATCGCCTACGATGATGGCACGCCGGAAAATGCTTGGGCCTTCAACGCGGCAAACAACGCCTGGGCGGTACGCATGACGCCGGAAGCCGGCGCGGTGCAAGTCACCGGCGCATCGATCCGATTCTGGAATACCGAATGGCCTGTTCCGGGCGGAACCGAGTTCCAATACGCCGTTTACGACGCATCCGGCCCTGACGGAGCGCCAGGTCGGCAAGTAGCCGGTCCTTTTGACGGTACCGCATTGCGTAATGACCAATGGACCGTGCTCGAGCTGCCAGAACCGGTCACTGTCGAAGGCGACTTCTACATCGTGTACATTCAAACCTTGGCCGGAACAAACGCTCCGGGGCTTGCAGCCGACGAATCCAGCCCGAACGCCCGTCGCAGCTGGAATCGAATCAATGGGGCGTGGAGCTTGGCGGAACAAGCACAAGGCAACTTCATGATTCGTGCCATCGTGCGTTATCCGGTGGACGCGCCGGTCATTACGTTGCCGGAGGACGGCTCTTATACGAATCAATCTACCTTTACCGTGACCGGAACCTCTCCAGCCAACGACGCTGAGGTGAAGGTGTACAACGGCACCGAGCTGGCGGGTGAAACTACGGTTGAAAACGGACAATTCAGTCTGCCGATCGAGCTTCATGACGGAGCCAACGCGTTGTCCGCCGAAGTCATCGTGAACGGAAAAGCAACAGATCGTTCACTGCCAGTCACAATTACACTGGACACCACCGCTCCGGAACTCGAAATAGTTTCACCGGTGGACGGCTTCCGAACCAATTCGGAAGTGCTGAACGTGACGGGTTCTGCGCTTGATGAGTTCATCAACAAGCTGACCGTAAACGGACAAGAAGTTCCGCTGGAAGGCAGCGGCGCGTTCGCGTACCGTATGTTGATTAATGCCGGTGAGAATCTGATCACCGTAACCGCGACGGACCACGCCGGAAACGAAACCACGGTCACTCGGACGGTCTACGTGGATACCGAGCTGCCGGAGATCACTAATCTGACACCGGCAGAGGATGTTCATTTAACAGCAGGTGAAGCGGTGACGGTATCCTTTGACAGCGTTCCAGGGCTGACGGCTTCGTTCCGCATCGAACTGCCGTTATCGTTATCGGGCGGTTCGAGCAACGGAATTTCGATGACGGAAACTGAACCAGGGCACTATGAAGGAACGTACACGACACCTGCCTCGCTTGTCTTGGAAGGCGGCGTGATCGTGGTTACAGTTCGCGATGCGGCTGGAAACAGCGGCGATTTCCAAGCGCCGGGCCGTTTGTTCGTCAGCGCGTCGGGTGAAAATCCGGGCGAGGATCCCGGAAATACGCCAAACGTCCTGCCGGTAGCCGTCATTCATGCCGTGGAGCGTGCGGCCAAGAATAAGCAAATTGACTTTGACGGTTCCGCCTCCTCGGATGCCGACGGCCGCATCGTCCGCTACAGCTGGTCATTCAGCGACGGCGGCACCGAGCTCGGCCCCAAAGTCAAACACCGCTTCTCCGCTGCTGGATCGTACACCGTCACCTTGACGGTGACCGATGACGCCGGCGCGGTGAACAGCGTGGTTCACAAAATCGTGATCCGATAAGTCTCGGACACGATCCGAAAAAAAGATCGGCCCCAAGTGGTTTATGCCGCTTGGGGCTGATTTTTTTACCTCGATCAATTTTTCCCGAAACCCTTCACTTTCCCATATGGTAGACACTGACGTCCCTCCCCGGTTTTTAGCGTAAGGTCCATTCTCGCTCGCTGTTGATTTGAATGCGTCCTTCCGAAAGACTCTTCAAAAATCGGCTTCTCACGCTTCGTGCTAACAGCTTGATTTCGGCCTCCGATCGCGCAGGCTTTAAAGATACCGAAGTACGGATGATCTCATTTTGCTTCCGTCGGCTTGCCGGGCGAATCATTTCCGATAGATCCACCTGCCGCATCATCCATCCCTCCTTGTTCACCGATTCATCTGATAAGTTACCTCTAAAATAGCTTATCGTGCTTCAAAAAAACAACCACATCAGTTTATGAAGCCGAGAAGCTGCGGATCATCTCTTCGAACGCCGGCTTAAATTGGGGAGTATGGCAAGAAAAATTTTCCTTTCAGCGGGAATAGCGGAATTTTTTACCGTTATTGCGGCTTCATCGGCTAGATATCAGAAAATAACGACCAAAAAGGGCGTTATTCTCCGGATGCTGGTCGAAATTCCGCCATTTCGTCGCTCTCTCTGCAAAATAGCACCATAAAAGTCCCTTATTTCCTCGATTTCCAAGGTGGAGTGGAAAATAAGGGACATTTTTACCGCTAAATAGGCAACGTAAAGAACCCCCAACCTCTATCGGCTGGGGTTTCGGTCGCGCACTACGCTTCGCAAATCCGGTACAGCACGCTGTCGAAGTCGCCACGCAGCGGGAGCTCGATGCCGATTTGCATCAGGCTGCGGCCACTCCAGGCGCCGGACACCCCTTCGATGGCGTAGGTTTTGTCCGGCGCGAGGCCTTGCAGACGTAAGCGAGGCAGGCGGTCGCCCAGCCGTTGCGAATGCAGGAACGCCAGCAGCACGCTATCCCCGCGAGCGGCGTCCACGTACTGAACTGCCGTCACCCCCAGGTGGCTCAGCGCATTCAGCCGGTACTGGTCGCCGAACTGCACCAGTGGGCGGATCGTTTTGTAAAGCTGGACAAATCCGGCGGCCTCCTGCAGCTCCGCTTCGCTCCAATGGTTGAGGTTCGCGCCGATGCCCAGCGTTCCCATCATCGCGCTGTGGAACCGGTACGGCAACGACAGCACGCGGCGGTTCATCCCGGTAGGGGACTCCGTCACCCAGCAGGTCATCATCTTCGGCGCATACACATAGGAGAAACCCTCCTGGATGCTCAGCCGGTCGAAGGCATCTGTATTATCGCTGGGCCAAGACTGATCCGCATATTGGAAAATGCCAAGATCAATCCGCGAGCCCCCGCCCGCACAAGTCTCAAACTCCACGTGCGGGAACCGCCGGCGCAGCTCGGCCCAGATCTCATATAGGCTTTGCACGTGCCGAATCCAAATCTCCTTCTGGCGATTCAGCGGATGATCCTTCATCCCTGGCTCCGTCACCGTCCGGTTCATGTCCCATTTAATGAACTTGATTTGGTGTTGGCTAAGCAGATCAGTCATGAACTCCAGGATGTAGTTTTTGACCTCCGGCTTGGAGATGTTTAAGAGCAGCTGGTTGCGCAGCTCCGTCCCTCCCCGAGTCGGAAAATGGTACACCCAATCCGGATGACTCCGGTACAGGTCGCTGTCCGGGTTCACCGCTTCCGGCTCCACCCAGATCCCGAAGTCCATGCCCAGCTCATGTACCCGATCGATCAGCTCGCTCAGCCCGTTCGGGAACTTCTCCCGGTTGACGACCCAGTCGCCCAGCCCGGCGCGATCATGGTTGCGCGCCCCAAACCAGCCGTCGTCAACGACGAACAGCTCTACACCAAGCTTGGCCGCGCGCTCCGCTAAAGCCATTTGGTCCTGCACGTTCACATCGAAGTACGTCGCTTCCCACGAATTGTACAGCACCTTGCGCGGCTCTCGGCTCGGCAGCACGTAATCGTGTTGATAGCGATGCAGCTTGCGGCTCATCTCGCCGAACCCGGCGGCGCTATACCCGCCGACAAACATCGGTGCGGCAAACGTCTCGCCGGGGCCAAGTAACCACGTACTGTCGAAATCGTGGATGCCGCAGGTTACGCGAACATGATGAAACGCGGTTTGTTCGGCGACGATTTTCCAGTTGCCGCTCCATGCCAGCGCCCCGAACCATACATCGCCGCGATCCTCCGCCGCCGTCCCGTCATCAACGGCAAACCACGGATTCGCATGGCCGTCGGTGAAGCCGCGGCGCGATTCCAGGACTTTTTTGCCTTCGGATAAGAAGGTACGTCGCAGTTGGAACTCGCCCGCCCACTTCCCTGTGACATGCGTCAACCGATAGTCCCGCAACACCGGCATCGTCCAAGCAGCCGATTGCATCGTCTCCAACAGCACCGGTTCACCGCCCAAATTCACGAAGCTGGCGGACCGCTCCAGCACATCGTGCTCAGGAATCACCGCATAGCTCAAGCGAACCTCAAACGGATACACCTCATCTTGAAAGGTAAGCGTCAGCGTATCTTTCCCGTTTTGCTGATCGACCCGGTACCCCGCATACTTCGGGCAAAAATCCCGCACCCCATCCGGCCAAGTCACTTTTAGCGACGGTTCAACATATCCTACACCGCCCCAGAAGCTGTACTCCTCCGTTTCCCGTTCAATCTCCGCGTCGAAGGAGCTATGCCCCCGCGTCCCCAGCAGCGGCAACGCCTCGATCGGATCGATCGGCGCTCCCCAATACAGATGCTGTAGTCTGCCTTTCTCATTCAAGCCAAATACATAAGAGCTGCCGTTCGTTTGCAATGCAAAAATCTGATGTTGTTCATCCACCCAAATTGCCATGTTCAGATCACCGTCCGCTGAGTGAGTTTAAATAGTTTGGCTTCCGCCGGCTTCAGGTCGACAACCAGCTCGCCCGCAGTTTCCTGTTCCGTACCTTCCCACAAATCATCAACCCGGTACAGCACCTTCGGATTCAGCCCTGCACGCGATAGAGATACCGTCTTCCGAGCCCCCTTCGTCCCATCAAAGTTAAACACGGCCATATACCACGCATCTCCGCCCTCAGGATTTGAAGCAGGAACCTCCAACACAAATACATCAGCCGACCGATCACCAAAGCCCCACTCCAACGGCCGGAAAGTTTGCCCCAATCGGGCGACGTCCATCACCGCGCGATTGCCCAGCCAAGCCTTGGCACGTTCTGCGGCGCCTTCCTTGCGGAAGTCATCGCCAAGCAACAACAGTGTTCCAGCAATGACCGATGCCGTCAGGCGGCTCCGCCCTTCATGCCATCCGGTCTCGTCCTGATTGAAGCTTTTGTAGAGTACCGTGTGGTCTGGATCGTTATATCGATACAGGCAGTCATTCATCCACCAGCCGTAAGTCAACGAGTTGAGCAAATATTCCGTATCTCCGATCTGTCCAAACACATCGCAGGAAATGCGGCGGCTATTGGCAAAAGCGTACGGAAACAGCGGCGCAATCGACAGATTGATAAAAAATGGCCGTCCAACCGCCTCCGGTGACAGCTTTGATGCCAAGTAGGATAAGCCGTGGCGGTAAGCCGCGATGCCGGTCGTGATCGCAGGGTCATAATGCTTCCCTTCCAGCGCCCCGTGCGCCATGAAGTCGAGCTTCACGTATTCGAAGCCTTCGCGAATGATCTTCTCCGTAAACCAATCGATCCGCTGCAACGCCCCCGGATGTGTGGGATCAATCGCCAGACCGCCGGCGATATCGGCCACGATTTCCCCTTCCGCATCGCGAAGCAAGATCTCACCGTACGTATACTTGCCGCCCGTGCCCTCCACTTCCCGGCTGAATTGCTCAGGACTGCCCCAGAAGGCAAACGGCGTCCAATACGTTCCCGGCTTATGTCCATTCTCCCGCACCCGGCGCAGTGCATCCGCCATCTCTTCTGCCGTCAGCCGATCCCAGAAGGCATCGAAGTTGATGTAGAGTGTCTCTCCGCTCTCAAATCCCAGCGGCTGCACTTCACCTCTCAGAAAATCACTGGTTGACGTATACAGCTCGTAATCCAACGTGCTCATTGCCGCCGACCAGCTGTTCCAGCCAAACGGTACGCCGCCTTCCCACTTCAGCGGTGGCTCAACCGCCGCGTTGGCTTGGCCATATGCCTCCAGCCCCTCGCGGTAATCGTCATAATATCCCGCGAACACCAGCGGGGATTCGACCCGCGGCCCGTGCACATACCCGTGCGGCTGCGTATCCCGTGTCATCACGCCGGCTGCCCCGGCATACAGCTCGAACTCATCCAGCCTGCCAGCTCGTTCACTTCGGATGCGGATGCCCGTCTTCCAAACGTCGTGGGACACCGAGCCCGTCACAAAGCCCCGCCGGCTGCCCGGATAAAACAACGCGGCCGCTTCATAGCTTTCTGTCTCCCAAGGCAACGGCTGTGCAATGTAACGCACCCATTTATCGTTGTCGTAAGGGAGGCGAAGAGCATGCAGTTGATCCTCCCCAGACGCCTCGTGACGCGAGGGAGCGTTTTCGATACTCAGCTTGGCGGACTGCAGCACCACAATCCTGTTTAACTTTAGTCCGCCTTCAGCTGCCACAACAACCCGGATCAAGAAGAAAGGTTGCTGCTCATAAAGGGAAAAATACTGCTCCACGATCGGCAACCCCGGTTTTTCGTGACGAATCCCCACCTGCAGGCCGCATCCAAACGCATCGCTAAGCTCCTTCGGCTCCCCGATCACTTCATGGCGCTCATACAGGCCGGTATGGTATTCCCTCCCCTGCCACCGAAACGCGCTGCGAATCTCGTGCCACACCAGCGCTTCGCGGCAGGTCCAGGCAAAGGTGCCGCCAGCCAAATCAAAGCTTAAGCGACCAAGCCCGTTATCCAAAAATTTAAGCGTATCTGATTCCACCCAGAAGCGGACTTTTTCCGTGATCGTTCCGTTAATCGTCATTCAACCCCACCCTTTCTCCGCTTATTCGCCCCCATTATAAGGTCGAACCTTATGAGGTTCCATGCAACGATGTTCCGATTGATAGCGGGATATGCCTTTTTTGATTAGCAGCTTCGTTCAAAAACAAAGCAGCGGAGGAACCCATTCCCCCGCCGCTTCAGTCACATCGTCTTATTTCCACAGTTCCATACGTTCTTGATACTTCTTGTTATACACATCTTCCAGTTTCGATAGGCCAGCAGCCTCCACTTGCTTCATCATGGTGTCGTACAACGTCACCACGTCTTGCTCGCTAGGAGCCAAGGCCATCTTCAGGAAGTACTCGTTAATCGTCTCGTTCACCTTCGTCTCCATAATGGCTTCCGGTGTGCCACCGTCCGGGCCAAGGCTATCGTAAGGCGCCGTATCAAACGACGTATCCGCCAAGTTCTTGATCGCCAGATCCGTCGTCGGATCGCTCATCCCACGGCCAATCAAGTCATATGGCGTGCCGTCAGAGCCCGGTCCGTTCTTGATCGTCCAAGTCCATTTGCGGATCCCGGTCGTGCGGGAGGCTTCTGCCCAATCCTTCTTGAAGGCGTCCAGTACTTCTTGACGCGGCACGTGCTTGCCGTCCTTCATATCCCAATGCTCGCCTTCCACGCCCCACATCATCAAATACTGCCCTTCCTCGCTGGCGAGGAAATCCAGGAACTTGATCGTGCGAACCGGGTCCTTGTTCGTCTTGGTGATGGAGATGCCGTCCCAACCAAGCGAGCTCTTTGGCCCGTACGTCGTTTGGTCTGGTCCGATGCCCGGTGCCAGCACTTTATATTGATAGAACTGTCTTTCCTCCGCCTTCGCGGGGTCCGGAGCATCTGCCTTCAACAGACCGTTGGCTCCGCCTACGTTCCAACCTGCATCCGCGGTAGCAAAAACGTTCCCAGCTGCCAGCTTCTGTTCATACTGCTTCGTCTTCATCGTACCCACTCTTTGTCGAGTAGACGTTGGCGATACAATGAGTTCATATATTTCATCATTTCCAAATACCGCGGATCGCGGATATCCTTCAGCAGCTTGCCGTCTTTCTCGTAATACGGCATAATGCCATACATTCCTTTAAACGTACCGGTGACCCCGCTCATGTTGTCGCCATTTAACGTCATCGGAATGGTTTCCTTGCCATCGATTGTTGGGTACTTCTCCTTAAACGCCTTTAGCAGGTTCTCGAACTCTTCGGCGGTAAACGGCTCGCCGTTGTTCACCTTATCCCCAACACCCAGCTCCTTCATCAAATCCATCCGCATCAGGAAGCCGAATACCGGATACTGCTCCAGACCGTACCAGTTAGCCAGATAGTAGTTCTTCCCGTCCGCACTGCGCGTCTTCTTCAGCGTATCCCCATACATCTTCTTGATGTTCGGGCCGTATTGCTCGATCAGATCGTCCAGCGGGATCACGGCTCCCGAGGAGATATACTTGTTCATGATGTCGCTTCCGCGGCTCATCAGCACGATGTCCGGCAAATCGTTACTTGCCAGCATCAGGTTCAGCTTCTCCGCTGGATTCCCGGTGGGCTGCTGGATTTCTACCGTCACGCCCGTTTTTTCTGTAATCGCTTTCGCTACAGGGTTTGTAAATGGATCCCCGGTGTTCTGGTCAAACAACGTCAGCGTGATCGGCGACTTGTCATCCGCCGGTGCCTCTCCGGTTGTTCCGCTCGCCGCAGGAGAATTGCCTCCCGCCGACGGGGTGTTCCCGGACCCGCAGCCTGCGAGCAAGGCCAGGACCAACATAGAGGATACCATGAATAGCAGCTTTTTCTTCATTCGCGTAAACCCCTCTCTTGAACTTTTGCGCTTGGACCTCAAGCTCACCTCAATTGTAAAAAGCGCCCCCCGGGATATCTATAACGTAAAGTTACTATTCATAATGGAAAACGACTTTCATCGACTTCCCTCCGTTAGAACCCCTATATCAGCCTATAATCAGCCGCGTTTCCAGCTCGGACGCATTCGGATTTAACGGCAGGCGAATCGTCACATTCGTCCCGATGCCAAGCCGGCTGAAAATTTCCACCCCGTATCGCTCCCCATAAGCCAGTTTGATCCGGTCATCTACATTTTTGATCCCATAGCCGGATTGATTGCTCGCTTTGTTAAACGCCTCCTCCAGCCGCTGGCGGGTCATGCCTTGTCCGTCGTCGATGACCTGCAGCAGAAGATCTTCTCCTTCCGCCTTGAGCTTGACGATAATGTTGATGCCGGACTCACTCCAAATCGCGTGATTGATGCAGTTCTCGATAAATGGCTGCAAAATCAACTTGATCACCGTGCGGTTAAACAACGACTCGTCCAAATCGTAGTGCATATGCAGCATCCCGCGGAACCGAATCGCCTGGATGGAAACGTAGTTTTTGACCAACTGGATTTCTTGTTCCAGCAACACCACCCGTTTGCCCTTGTTCAACGAGATTCGATAATATTTCGATAAATGGTTAACCATCTGGTACACCTGCATGCTGCCTTCCTTCAATGCCAGCGAAGAGATCGAGGACAACGTATTGTATAAAAAATGCGGATTAATCTGCGCCTGCAGCGTCGTTAGCTCCGAATCTTTGACGGCGATTTCCTTCACGTATACCTCATTAATCAGTTCCTGAATACGCGCCGCCATCTTCTGGAACGCGTACGACAGCTGCCCGATTTCATCGTTGCCCATCGGCATGCGTTGCACCTGAAAGTTCCCCCGCTCTACCTTGCGGATTTGCTGCAGCAGTCCCTCGATCCGTTTCGTAATCACCTTGGCTGTCACAAAAATAAGCAGGGCGGCAACCGCAATCACAGTGACCGATACCCAGACAATTCGTTTGGTCGCCTTATTCGTATTGGCGAGCAGCTCGTCATAGGGAACGGTGATGACCGTCGTCCATCCGTTACGTAACTTTTTGTAGGTAAAAAACAATTCCTGTCCGTCAATCCGCTTATCGAACTTCCCGCTGGACAACGTTATATCCCCTTGAATCGGATAGAGGTCGAACAGCTGATTGCCCTTCATCGCCGCATCACCGGAACTGATCACGCGGCCGTTCTCGTCGATGATGTAGACGCTCTTGTTGACGTTCTCTTTTTCGATCAGGGAGTAGATTTCCTTGTCGTCGATATTGATCGTTAGAATGCCATACGGTTGCGATAAGCTGAAGTAGCTCAGCGAACGGGCCAGTGTGACATAGGACGACCCGGTCTGCGGATCTTCGATATGGGTGTAGACCGGACTTCCGGCCGCGTCCAGCGCCTGCTGCTTCACCCTTTCCGGGAGCTCCTCGGTGTAGCGGATGTACTGCTTATCGGAATAGAGCGTCTTGTTATCGATGTAAATGGTGATGCCCTGAAGATTAGAATTGGAAATCATCATGGAGGACATCGTCCGATTGATATAGCGGAAGGCATCAATATAATAAAAGGCCTGCTCATAATCATTGGACAGGTAATTCCGCAGCTGCGCATCCATATACAAAATATTGGTCAGCTGCTCGTAATACCCCAGCCGGTTCTCCAAGTTCGTATTGATCTGATTTAACGTCCCGCTTAACGAAGCGTACGTCTGCTCCGTAATCGCGTCCCGCGTAGAAGTGTAGGAATAATAAATCAGCACGGAGCACGGGATAAAGGACACGAGAAGGAAAATAATAAACAGCTTATTGCGCAGCCGAAGGTTAGTAAACCAATGGTGCCTGAACGGGAACAATCGCCGAGTGATCGGGTTCATGCCTTTCGTCCTTTTAGAGATTTTTTCGATATTCATTTGGCGTGACTCCTTGGTTTTTCACGAATAAGGAAATGAAGTAGGACGTGCTCTCGTAACCGATTTTCTGGGCGATATCCTGTACCTTCAGCGATGGATCTACCAGCATCTCCTTGGCTTTCTCCAGGCGGATGCGAGTCAGATAGTCATGAATCGTCATCCCGGTTTTGTCCCGGAAAATCGAGCGCAGATAGTTCGGTGACAAATACACTTGGCTGGACAAGCTTTGAATTGTGATCGGCTCATGATACGTATTGTCGATGATCTGGCAGACCTGATGTACCAGCTTGGCGTTCTTGTCCGTGGACCGCTCCATCAGCAGCTCCAAGTAATGGGCTGCCGCCCGCCAAATCGCCGCTTCAATCTCCTGCAACGTCTGGCAGTCGTACACCGATTGATACAAGGCGGCACGTTTGACCGGCTCAGCTTGGCAATTTAGGCTCGGAGTGTGAATCTGTTCCTCCAAGCGGTCTAACAAATCGATCGCCCACTCGTACACAAGCGATTTATCGATCCGCAGCTGGCGAACGTTCATGAGATAATCACGCAAGATCGCTTCTGCCTCTTCACTGCGCTGTTGCTGCAACGCCTCCATCCACGCCTGCTCTGAGAAGGGCGGCAGCTCTCCATAGCGGTATCCCGGTTTGACGTCACTGACAAATAAAATCTGCCCCGGCCCAAGGAAGAAGCGTCCGTCCCTTAAGCTGCGCACCCGTTCATACAGCTGAGCGATACCGGCAAGTTCGGCTGCTTCGTTGCTGATGGCGAGCGTGACTGACAGCCCCAGCAATCCTCGGACCGTCTGTTGCAGCGTCCCCCACTGCTCTCGTGTCGTAGCGGGTTGGCTTCCGCTCTCAGGTTCAGCCGCGATAAAGATCGCCAGCTCCCCTTCCTGCAGCGTAGCCACCATCGCGTCTTTACGAATCGCGTGAAAATAATCCTCCAACACTTCCGGCAGACGGGAGATCGCCGTTTCCAACGACCCCGCCTCCCCTCTGACGTCGGTCTCCCCGCGGTTGATACTTCCGCTTGCGCAGCGGTCCACACTGCAGAGCGCCAATGTGTAGGAAGGAGCGGATGCTCCCCTCCCCCGTTCCAACTTTCCTAGCTCGACGGTGAGTTGCTCTTGCCGAACTAGAGATTTTTCGTGAAGCAGCTCCTTCAACAACTTGGCTTTGGTCATCTGGACCGATTTATATTTTAAACGCACCTCTTCGCACTTTTGCTTCACCTGCGCAATCACACCGGAAATTTCCTCCAGATCCAGCGGCTTCAGCAAATAACCTACTGCTCCGACGTGCAAGGCTGATTTCACGTAACTAAACTCGTCATGACCGGTCAGAAACACGATCTGCATCCAGTCATACTGCTCCCTGACCCACTTGGCCAACTTCAGGCCGTCCATGAAGGGCATCTGAACGTCTGTCAGCACGATGTCGGGCTGAATGGCTTGGATTTTCTCCTGAGCGTCCTTCCCATTGATGCCGACGCCAGCGACGTAAATCCCCATCTCTTCCCAACGGATGATGTCCCGCATCATTTCCAATTCCAATTCCTCGTCGTCCACCAGAAAAATGCTGTACATGTCCGCAAGCCCCCTTCGTTTGTCTTTCTATGCGTATTTCATCTCCTGGGTTATCGCGGCCAACATTATCGTAACGCTGCTGTCTTCGGATGGTGCCGTGAACGCGTTGCTGAAGTTCTTCCATCTCACCAATGAGAGCATCCTGTTCCTGCAGAACGGGAAGTATTTCTGGTGGATTGTAGCCTTGGGCAATACGTGGAAGGATATGGGCTACAGCTCGATCATGTATTTAGCAGCGATCTCTTCGATCAACCCGGAATTGTACGAAGCGGCCAAGGTGGATGGGGCCAACCGGTTTAAGCAAATCCGCTATATCACGTTCCCGCATCTGAAGCCGACGATTGTCATCCTGCTGATTCTGGCTACTCATTCCGCTATGGGATCCAGAACGGGATGTTCTCTTACGCTTCCGCTGTCGGCATGTTCAGCTCGGTGGTCGCTTTTATTATCGTGGTGATCGTCAACCAAATCGCGAAAAAAATCAACGGCCAGTCCTTATTCTGAACCTGGCATGGAGGGAACTGCATGAAAAACCAAAAAACGCTGACCGAGCATCTGTTTGACGCGGCCTTGTACCTGTTCCTGACGTGCATTTTTCTCGTCACGTTCTATCCGTTCTGGAACATTCTCATCATCTCGCTGAATGACGCAACGGACTCGCTGCGCGGCAACCTGTATTTCTGGCCGCGGGAGTTTACGACCGCCAGCTATATTACGATCTTCCGCAACCCTGAAATCTGGAGTGCGCTGCAGGTGACGGCGCTGCGAACGGTAATCGGGACCGCGATGTCGATCATTTGCATCTCCATGCTGGCTTACTCTTTAAGTAAACGGTATTTGCTTGGCTGGAAGTATTTTTCGTTCTTCTTTGTGTTTACGATGTACTTTGGAGGCGGCTTGATTCCAACGTATATGGTGATCAAGGCGTTGGGGTTAATTGATTCGTTTTGGGTGTTTATTTTCCCGGGGCTGATCGGGGTGTTCCTGATGATCCTCGTACGTACCTTCATCGAGCAGCTGCCCGGTGAAATCGAGGAATCCGCCAAAATCGACGGCGCCAACGATTTGCAGGTGTTCGTCCGCATCGTGCTCCCGCTGTGCGTCCCGGTGCTGGCGACCATCGGCTTGTTCCTGGCCATCGGCCACTGGAACGCTTGGTACGATTCCTACATCTATACGTATAAACCGGAGCTCAAGACGCTGCAGGCGGTTCTGGTCAAGATCCTGAACCAGTTCCAGACCGGCGCGATGATGACCGATGCCCAGCAACTGGCGCAAAACGCCAAACGCATCCCGGTCTCCAGTGAAAGCATCCGGATGGCGGTTACGATGGTAGCGACGCTGCCGATCATCATGGTGTACCCGTTCGTGCAAAAATATTTCGTCAAAGGGATTATGATGGGCGCGATCAAAAGCTAACTATATTTAATGAAGAAACCCGTCGCGGCGGTTTGCCGGACGGGTTATGTGTCTTGGGATGGGCTCTGAAGTTTAGGTTAATCTGGGCCTGCCTCGGCCGGTTTAACCGAGGGCGTGCTCCTGCCGGATCAACTCCAGCAAAGCACGGCAGCCCTTCTGCACTAGGCCATAAACCTCTTCAAAGTTCCCGGTGTAATACGGATCGGGAACCTCCTTCAACTGCGAGTCCGGCACCAGATCCAGGAGCTTCACGATCCGGGCATCGGCCTTACGGGCCAGCGCCTTCAAATCGCGTTCGTTCTGGTTATCCATCGCAATGATATAGTCGAATTTGGCAAAATCGTCCTGCGCCACCTGCCGCGCTTTCAGCCCTTCATAGGAAATGCCGTACTGATCCAAAATGCGGCGCGTGCCGTGATGCGGAGGATTGCCTGTATGCCAGTTACCGGTTCCCGCCGAATCGATCACAAATCGTTCGCCGTATCCGGCTTCGTTCACCAGATGCCGAAAGACGGCTTCCGCCATGGGCGAACGGCAAATGTTCCCCAGGCATACAAACAACACTCCCACTTTGCTTTTCTCGTTATCCATGGTTCTCCTTCTTCCTTCCTGTATAGCCTATCTGTTCAACACTCTCTTAGCAGATAGTACTATAGGTTAAGCTGAAGGACAACCGTAGCTAGGTCGAAGCTTCAGCCTTTGCGTACCACGGGAATCCAGATTTCGCTTCGGTAATTGGACAGCGACGTGTCCGGGCTCTCGTTCCATAGAAGCTCCGGTCCTTCGGCCAACTCATAATGAGCAGACGGGAACCACTCGGAATAAATCTGTCCCCAAACGTTCTGCAGCGTCTCCGGGAACGGGCCGACGGCAGTGAATACCGCCCACGTCGAAGCAGCCACCTCCAGCGAAGCATAACCGTCCGGGCCAGGCTGCGTTGTCGCCACACCCAAGTAATGATCCAGCTCCCCTTGCTCCTCCATGCGTCCATCCGAGAAATTGATCGATGCGTTGACGATCCCGGTTGGTTCGATATTGGACAACCCTTTCAACTCAGCGATTTTCTCCGGGGTTAACTGCTGTGCCATTTCTGCGATATGCGGGTTCACCCCGTGAAATTGGATCGGCACCCGCTTATGCAGACCAACGATCCGAAACGCATCCTTATCTACGATCCGATAATTCATTTCGTTTCCTCCTTGTATGGTGAGTTGGAAGGACATCCGAGGATAAGCTTTTAGCGGCGCTCCCGGATCTCTGGCCTCCGATGGCGTGATGCCATGCATGGCTTGAAACGCTCGGGTAAAAGCATCCGCGGAACCGTAGCCATACTTCACCGCGAGGTCAATGACCCGCACCGGCCCTTGCTGCAGCTCGAAAGCAGCCAGCGTTAATCGACGGCGGCGGATATATTCCGTCAGCGGAATCCCGGCCAGGAACGAGAACATCCGTTTAAAATGGTACTCCGAACAAACCGCGATCCGGGCAACCTCTCCATAATCGATCTCCTCCGTTAAATTCCGCTCGATGTAGCCTAGCGCATCGTTCATGTTTTTAAGCGTATCCATCGTTTGCACCTCCTCTGGTTCCCATCATACTAAGAGTTCTCTGGCCCCTTCCGACTTTCCGTGCACCAACTTTGCAGGGGATCTGGTTGTCGAAGCCGTTCAATGGAGCAAATTACCGCGTGCAAGCCCGATAAGCCGTGGGTGATATCCCGGCATGACTCTTAAACTGGCGGGAAAAGTGCGCCAGCTGCATGCCCAGCCGGTCAGCGATGTCGGCGATGCTGTCATCCGTATAGGTCAACAGCCGTTTGGCTTCCTCCATCCGTTTGCGCTGCACATAGTGCATCGGGGTGACTCCCATGATTTTTTTGAAATAAGGAATAAAATAGTTCGGATGCAAATGCACCAGGTCAGCCAAAGTCTCGATTTCGATCGGCTCGTGCAGATGCTCCTGGATGTATCTCAACACGTCGTTCAGCTTGTTTCGTTCTGTAAACTGCATATAGTCCTTCAAATAATCATGATAACCGCCTTCCTCCAGGCAGCAGGCCAGCAGATTCAGCAGACAAGCTTGCATTCGCAACCCGGCAAAGGGCCCTCCGGACTGAAACTGGTGAATGAGCTCCTCGAAGGTCGCTTGGACCTCCTCGGGATTGCCGGCATCGCTGATATACAACTTGCTGCTGGCATGAAACAGCGGCCATTCCCCCACCTGAGCATCGAAGTGACAGAAATATCGGGTATAAGGATTTTCCGGGTTCGTAAACGTCGTTTGACTGCTTCCCGCCGGCATGATCATCAGCTGCCCTGGCCGGGGATAATACGTCTCCCCGTTGATGATGACTGACCCTTCCCCCTCGGCGATAAAATACAGCCGATTAAAGCTGGGGGCCAGCTCCGTCCGGTTCCAACCAGGAAAGCCGCTTCTCAGCTGCGCATGCGTCACGGTGACGGTTAAGCTCTCGGGCAAACGCCCGGCCAACTGGTCTATTTCATTCATCGCCTTCTTCCTCCTCCCCTCCGTCTCACTGTAAGCCTTTTCAATTCGAAAGATTCTTATCCTATTGTATCAGCGTTATTTATCGAATACACCTTAATTTTGTGCAAAACCGCCTTAATTCGTGCCATTCTCAACCCTTCCGATTCAAGCTAAGCTAAGAGCGACAGGACTACCTAGAAGCTGACAGAACAGGAGTTTAATGAAGGTAAAAAGGGAGGATTACATGGACAAAGTACGTTTCGCGATCATTGGCATCGGCAATATGGGAACGTCCCATGCACTCAACCTCAGCAGCGGCGAGATCCGGGGAGCGGAACTGACCGCCGTTTGCGACACGAACCCCGACCGCTTGAAGTGGGCGAAGGAGCATCTGCCGGAGACGGTACTGAACTTCGATACCCCGGAAGCGCTGTTGGCTTCGGGCGCGATGGATACCGTGCTGATCGCTACGCCGCATTATGATCATCCGACACTGGCGGTGCAAGCTTTTGAGAGCGGTTACCATGTGCTGGTGGAGAAGCCCGCCGGCGTGTATACCAAAGCGGTTCGCGAGATGAATGAAGCGGCGGCGAAGTCTGGGAAGCAGTTCGGCATTATGTACAATCAGCGTACGAATCCGCTGTACGCAAAGCTGCGGGACCTTGTATTGTCCGGGGAGCTGGGGACGATCCGCCGCACGAACTGGATCATCACGAACTGGTACCGCTCGCAAAGCTATTACGACTCCGGCGGTTGGCGCGCCACTTGGGCTGGAGAAGGCGGCGGCGTGCTGCTGAATCAGGACCCGCACCAGCTTGATCTTTGGCAGTGGACGACCGGGATGATGCCGAAGCGGGTACGTGCGTTTTGCCACTTCGGCAAATACCGCAATATCGAAGTCGAGGACGATGTGACCGCTTATGTAGAATACGAAAACGGCGCCACCGGCCTGTTCGTCACCACAACCGGCGAAGCCCCGGGGACGAACCGCTTCGAGCTGACCGGCGACAACGGCAAAATCGTCGTGGAGGATGGCAAGCTCACGTTCTGGCGGTTGCGCGTGCCTGAGCCGAAGTTTAACGCGGAATATACCAGCGGTTTCGGCCAGCCGGAATGCTGGAAATGCGAAATCCCGGTGAGCGGCGGCGATGGCCTGCAGCATAGGGGGATTTTGCAGAACTTCACGAACGCGTTGCTGTACGGTGAGAAGTTGCTTGCCCCTGGTGAGGATGGCATCCTCGGCCTGACGCTCTCCAACGCCATGCACCTGTCGGCCTGGACGGATGACTGGGTGGAGCTGCCGCTGGACGAGGATCTGTTCTACACCAAGCTCCAGGAGAAGATCCGCACCTCCTCGTTCCGCAAGGAAGGCGGCAGCGGCAAGGTGCTGGACGTGTCGGGTACGCACTAAGGCGGTGCGGAGTTACATCGGCACGTTTCCGGAACGCTCTGAGGCTGCATGTCAGCGCCATGGGACGTATCGGGGCGCTGTAATCTGGCGCTGGAGCGAACAAGCAATCAGGAATTTCAAGGAGGAGCGATACCCATGAAATTGTCCGTATTTACCGTATCCACCCCGGATTTGACGCCGGAGGAGCTGGTGCAGGCCGCGCGCGAAGCCGGGCTCCACGGCGTAGAGTGGCGTTTCAAGGAGGTTCCCGCCGAAGTCGCTGGCGAAAAACCCTCGTACTGGCGCAACAATTTGTGCTCGATCGATCCGTCTTCCTCCGAAGAGCAGCTGCTCCGTTTCAAACGGATCACCGAAGCGGAAGGACTGGAGGTCGCCAGCATCACACCTTATTTAAACTCGCTGGATCTGGAGGAGACGGAGCGGGTGTTCTCTGTCGCCCGTCTGCTCGGCGCCAAAATGATCCGCGTTGGTGCGGCCGGATATGACGGCACCACCCCCTATCCCGAGTTGTACGAAAAAACCGTGCGCTACCTGAAGGAAGCGGAGCGCCTAGCTAAGCAATACGGTGTCAAAGGGGTTGTGGAAACGCATCATCTGACGATCGCACCGAGCGCCAGTCTGGCCTATCGTCTGGTCAGCCATTGCAATCCCGATCAGATCGGCGTCCTGTACGATCCGGGCAACATGGTACACGAAGGGTATGAGCAGTTCAAAATGGGACTGGAGCTGCTGGGTCCCTATCTCGCCCATGTTCACGTCAAAAACGCCGCCTGGTCACAGACCGGCAAACGCGAAGACGGCACTGCAGCATGGCGCTGCGAGTGGTCACCTCTGGCGGGCGGCGTGGTCGATTACCGCCGCCTGCTCCAAGACCTGAAATCCGTTGGCTACGACGGCTACCTCGGAATCGAGGATTTCAGCGGTCACTACGAGTCGAAGGAAATGCTCCGCCAGTTTGCCGAGTTTATCCACGAAAGGATGTAAGGCTAACGATGAATGCACGACAGCAGAAACCTTCTTTTCAAGCGAAAGACGGAATGAACTATGCGCCAAAGGGACGTCCCAATGCCGTCGTGAAACCCGGTGAATTCATCTTTGCTGCGGTGCACCTCGATCACGGGCATATTTACGGCATGACCGGCGGCTTGATCGAAGCCGGTGCGACCTTAAAGTGGGTGTACGATCCCGACCCGGCCAAAGTCCAAGCGTTCGTGGAGCAGTACCCGCAAGCTGCCCGGGCAGACAGTCTAGAGCAGATCCTCTCCGATCCCGAAGTGCGGCTCGTCGCTGCAGCAGCGGTGCCGTCGGAACGTGGTCCGCTCGGGCTCAGGGTGATGGACGCCGGGAAGGATTATTTTACCGATAAGACCCCGTTCACCCGCCTGGACCAGCTGGAAGCGGCGCGTCAGAAGGTACGCGAAACCGGACGCAAATATATGGTCTATTACAGCGAACGCCTCCACGTGGAATCCGCCGTGTATGCCGGTCAGCTCGTACAGCAAGGGGCAATTGGGCGCGTACTGCAGGTAACCGGGTTTGGTCCGCACCGGCTGAATGCGGGCTCGCGGCCGGAGTGGTTTTTTCAGAAGGAAAAATATGGAGGAATCCTTTGCGACATCGGCAGCCATCAAATCGAGCAGTTTCTGTTCTACACCGGGTGCAAGGATGCCCAAGTGTTACACAGCAAGGTAGCCAACTACCACCATCCCGAATACCCCGAGCTGGAGGATTTCGGCGACGCGACATTGGTTGGGGATAACGGGGCGACGCAATATTTTCGCGTGGACTGGTTTACCCCGGACGGCCTCAGCACCTGGGGAGACGGGCGGACGTTCATCTTGGGCACCGAAGGATATATCGAGCTGCGCAAATACGTCGACCTGGCCCGGGATGCGGAAGGCGACCATGTCTACCTGGTGAATCAGGACGGGGAGCAGCATTTTGCCGTCCGCGGGCAAGTCGGCTATCCGTTCTTTGGCGAGCTGATTCTGGATTGCCTGAACCGCACAGAAAATGCCATGACCCAGGAGCACGCCTTCAAAGCCGCAGAGCTGTGTCTGAAAGCTCAACAGCAGGCACTTCGTGTCACCCCAACATACTAGGACAGGAAGGGACCATACATGACGATGCAAGAACCGATCGGCGCGGCGATTATTGGCTGCGGTGCGATTTTCCCGCTGCATGCCGAGGCGTTACAGCAACTTGACGGCGTGAAGCTGAAAATGGTTGTCGACCGCGATCCCGCCAAGGCAGAGCAGGCCGCAGCGACATTTTCCTGTGAAGCTGCAAGTGATTACCTGACCTTGCTGGAACGTGACGATATTCAAGTCGTCCACCTCTGTACACCTCACCACCTGCATGCGGAAATGGCGACGCAGCTGCTCCGCGCCGGCAAACATGTGCTGACGGAAAAACCGCTCGCCCATGCTTTGCAAGCGGCGGAGAACCTGGTGGCAGAAGCTCGGCGCAGCGAGGCGCAGCTGGGCGTTGTTTTTCAGAATCGTTATAATGCCTCGTCCCAAAAAATCCGCGAATTCCTGGAATCAAACACGCTGGGCCGGCTCATCTGTCTGAAGGGCATCGTCACCTGGCAGCGGGACGAAGCCTATTACACCGACAGCCCATGGCGAGGCCGCTGGTCGACGGAAGGCGGCGGTGTGTTGATCAACCAGGCGATCCATACGCTTGACCTGCTCCAATGGTTCGGCGGTGAAGTTCTCTCCATCCAGGGCAGCGTCACCGCCGACGCCCTTGGGGATGTGATCGAAGTGGAGGATACGGCGCATGCCCGACTCCTGTTTGCGAACGGTGTTCGCGGGTTGTTTTACGCCACCAACGCGTATCTCACCAATTCCCCGGTTGAACTGGAGCTGGTGTTTGAAGGCGGCACGCTGCGGCAGCGGGACGATTGCCTGTATTTAACCCAGGGCGGTCGGGAGAGCCTGGTGTGCGAACCGCCGACGAACCTGAATGACGCAGGACAAATCATCGGTAAATCCTACTGGGGCTCCAGCCATCGGTTGTTAATTGCCGACTTTTACGACCGCGTCCGAACAGGAACTCGCTTTGCGATTGACGGCGAAGAAGGCCTCAAGTCGCTGCGGCTCATCACAGAGCTATATCAGTCCTCTCGGACGCGGAAATCCAGATGAACACTAGTAACGTCAGAACCGGGAACTTACGACATACACCAACGGATAATTAGATAAAAACGTTGCGAAGCGAAGGACCGTTCCTTACGAGGGGCGGCCTTTTCTAAAATGGGGGACTTGTCGGAGGGAGGGTTCGAGGTTACAGCCGCTTTCTCATCCTGGTGAGGATGGTAACCAGTACCGAGTTGAAACCTATGGGGACTTTGGTCCGCTCATTTTTGGGCTTCTCCCGCTCCCTGCGCCGGATTTGCTCAGCCAGCAAGCAACGATCCAACTCCTGACTAAGGTCTCGAATATGCTGCTTCGCAATGTCTAAATTGTTGAGATACATCGTGCTCCACCTCCTTTTCATCATGAGTTAAAGATCTCCATCATTGGTAACCTTTCCTTCTTGATCCTTCCCTATCATAACGCCGCAGTTATCGCTGCGTCAGGGTACAAAACACCTTAAGTTCTTTTTTCCTCCCTTCTGCCATGCAAAATAAAAGCGGCCACCTTTGTTTTATGCAAAGGGGTCGCTTATGTTCACGGCGTTTCCACACGCCAGCGATTTTATTGAGCTAAATGCCGAATTCAATCGGTAGATTTGACGCTCCGTTAACTGACCAGGTGGCCGCCAGAGGAGGGATGATTCGCCGCCAACGTACGTCGAACAGCTTCTCCGGAGTGAATCGACATCGGTTCTCCTTCGTGCCGAATCACAAGCCCCTCTCCTTCGCGCAGCGTGTACACGACCTGTTCCCGGTCGAAGAATACTTCCAACAGCTGCCCCCGATACATCACTTTAAACCGGCAGCTGCTCCATGGCGGTGGCAACACCGGCTTAAAGCTGAGCTCGCCGCTAACTAACCGCATCCCGCCAAACCCGTTCACCACCGCCATCCATGAACCCGCCATCGCTGCGGTATGCAAGCCGTCTTTGGCATTGCCGTTCACGTCATCGAGATCCATCCGCACCGTCCGGCTGAAGTAGTCGTAAGCCGCCTTCAGATCGCCAATCTCGGCGGCAACGATGCTATGGATGCATGGCGACAGCGACGAATCATGCGTGGTCAGCGGTTCGTAATACCGATAGTTGCGGATTTTCTCCTCAGTCGAAAACTGCTCGCTCAGCAAAAACAACACCATCACCAGATCCGCCTGCTTCAGCACCTGATGGCGGTAAATCACAAGCGGGTGATAGTGGAGCAGCAATGGATATTTTTCGGGTGGCGTGCCAGCGAAATCCCATTTCTGCTTGGACAAAAATGTATCATCCTGCGCGTATATCCCCAATTCCGAATCATACGGGACGTACATCTTGTCCGCCGCCCGCTGCCACTCGCGGAGTTCCTCCTCGGTAAGACCGATCTTCCGCGCCAGCCGGGCGTATTCCATAGGGTATCGCTCGCGCAGCAGCTTCGCCGTCTCACAGGCATACCGCAGGTGCTCGCGGGCCATGAGATTTGTATAGGCGTTGTTGTTCACCAACGCGGTATACTCATCCGGCCCGGTCACGCCGTCGATGCAGAAGGCGCCGCCACGGACCGGGTTATAATGGCCCAGATCCACCCAGAACCGCGACGTCTCGAACAGGATTTCTGCGCCTTGGCGCACGAGAAAATCCTCGTCCCCCGTCGCCTGGACGTATTGGCGGATGCCGTACGCGATATCGGCGTTAATATGCGCCTGGGCGGTGCCCGCCGGGAAATAGGCGGAGTTCTCTTCGCCGCCGATTGTTCGCCACGGATACAGCGCGCCCCGCTGCGACATCACCTGCGCCCGCTGCCGCGCTTGCTCCAGCGTGCGGTAGCGGAACTCCAGCAAGGCCCGGCCGATCTCCGGCGTCGTGAAGGTGAAGAAGGGCAACACGTACATTTCAGTATCCCAGAAATAATGCCCTTCGTACCCTTCGCCGGTGAGCCCCTTCGCGGCCATGCTGGTTCTGCCGTCGCGACCGGCCGACTGCAGCAGGCCAAACGCGTTAAACCGCAGCCCCTGCTGGAGCGCGGGATCGCCGGCAATTTCCACGTCGGCGCGGTGCCAGAACGCGTCCAGGTAAGCGCGCTGCTCCTTGGCCAGTCCGTCAAAGCCGCGGCTGACGGCCAAGCGCAGCTCTTCCGCGCTTCGCATCCGCAGTTCTTCCTCCCGGGTATCCCGGGACGTATGAACGCTGATGAACTTGCTCAGCGACACCTTCTCCCCTTGGCGCAGCGACACGTCGTACTGCACCGAAAACCACGGCCCGTCTTGCTGCTCCGACAGGCCGAACGCGGCTGACGGCGGCAGCTCCAGCTGGTGGCTCACCGCCGTCAGCAGCGCGAAGCGGCTGCGCCGCGTGCGCTGCTTCAGCCAGCCGCCGCCGCGCCCGTCGCTCCCCGCCTCCTCGAACAGGAGGCTGGGCTCCGTGCGGCGCGCCCCCAGGCGGGGGTCCCCGCCCCGGTCCGCCGCCCCTTCCGCCTCGGCGATGTCTCCGTCCATCGCCGAGCAGATCGAGACGGTGCCGGCGAAGTTTAGCGCCGTCACCTCATAGTGGATCGCCGCCAGGTGCCGATGAGTTAACGACACCAGGCGGTGGATCTCAATCCGCACGCGGTGTCCGGCTGGGGATTCCCATTCCACCAGCCTGTGCAACACACCGTTTTGCATATCCAACGCTCTTCGGTAAACCTGCACCTGTCCCCGGTTCAGATGAAAAGATTCGCCTTCCACAGTCAGCCGGATAATCCCGGCGTCCGTCACATTCAGCATTGCCTGGCCTTCGGTCGGATACCCGTACGCCCCCTCCGGATAATGGATCGGTGCGGTATCATAAAATCCGTTCACATAGTTGCCCCGCACCGAGGCTCCTTTCTTACCGTGGTACCCCTCCTCAAAATAGCCGCGCATTCCAAAATATCCATTGCCTAAGGAAAACAAGCTCTCCATGCGCTGATTGTCTTTCTCGTCGTAAGCCTCCTCGACCAGATTCCACTCCGGATCGGGAGACAGATTCTCCGTAAGCTCATTTGACTGCTCGTTCATCCTTTCACCGAGCCTCCCATCAGCCCTCTAACAAAGTACTTCTGCAGGAGGAAGAAGATCGCGAGCGGCATCAGCATTGAAATAAATGCGGCGGACGTCAGCAAATGCCAATCGTTGCCTCTTGAACCTACGAGATCGGCGATCTTCATCGACATCACCTGTACGCTCGGCTGGTTGCCGATAAAGATCAGCGATACCAGATAGTCGTTCCAGACCCACAGGAACTGGAAGATCCCGATCGAAGCGAGCGCCGGCACCGACAACGGCAGGATGAGCCGGGAGAAGATCGTAAAATGACTCGCCCCATCGATAAAGGCCGACTCAAACAAATCTTTGGGCAACTGGCTGATAAAGTTATACATAAAGTACGTGACAAGCGGTAAACCAAAGGCGGTATGTGCCAGCCAGATCCCCAAATAGCTGCCGTTTAAGCCCAGCGCAGTATAATCCTTCAGCACCGGGATCAGCGCAACCTGCAGCGGAATGACCAGCATCGCGATGATCACCACAAACAGGGTTTTGCGGCCAGGGAATCTCAGCCAAGCAAACGCATAGGCGGCAAATGAAGCGATTAGCACCGGAATCACCGTGGCCGGAACGGCAATCGTCAGCGTGTTCCAGAATGCCTGGGACAATCCGGTCCCTCTCTGAATCGATTCGCTGCCGTCGGCGAGCTTCAGCTTGTATTCCTTACCGGACAGCACGTTTTTATAGTTCTCCAACGTCAACGCCGGTTTGAACTCCCAGCCCTGCTCCTGGACGTTAATCGTACGGGCCCGGCGATTTTCCCAGATCATCCGTTGTCCGTCTTTCACAACCCCGGCTTTCAGTTCATCGTCGCTGTAGGTTTCCCCGTTCACTTCAATCGGTTCACGCAAATCGATATCTTTGGAAAGCTGAATCGTCTCCGCGTTCGTCCATGCCTTGTGCGGGAATACGTTCCACCAACCGGTTTGCAAGATGTCTGCCGCCGGACGGAAAGATGAGATCAGCAATCCCAGCGTCGGGATGAGCCACACCAAGCAGATGAGGCCGAGAACGAGATTAACGATCGTTTTACCGCGTTTGCGCTTACGCAATTTCGTACCCGCCATTAGAATCCCCCCTGCTTGCGGATCTGCCGCAGATTAAAGAAGATGACCGGTGTGACAGCAATCAGCAAGACGATCGCCAGCGTGGACCCGTACCCGAAGTTACGGTACATGAAGAATTGCCGATAGAACTGCGTGGCCACCACTTCAGTCCCGTATTGTCCGCCCGTCATGACCATGACTACGTCGAAAATTTTGAGCGTAAACACGATGATGGTTGTCGTCACCGTCAAGATCGTCACTGAGATATACGGGATGATGATTTGGAAAAAGATTTTAATCTCACCGGCCCCGTCTACTCGCGCCGCTTCCAAAATATCCTCCGGAACGCCTTTGATCGCCGCAGAGAAAATCACCATGGCGAACCCGGTTTGCATCCAGATCAGGATCAGAATAAGAAACAGGTTGTTCCACGGCTGCAGCATGCTGGTCCAGGCTTGTGCTTCTCCTCCGAAAGCAGTGACGATAGCGTTAAGCAGACCAATTTGCTGGTCACCGGGCTGATAATAATAAACGAACTTCCAGATGACGCCCGCTGCCACAAACGAGATCGCCATCGGCATAAAAATAATCGACTTGGCAATCTTCTCGTAGCTGCTGCGGTCGGCAAGGATGGCAATCAACAGCCCAAGCGTGACGCAAGCAAGCGTGCCGAGGAATACCCACAACAGGTTGTTGCGCAGCGCCGTCCCCATCAGCTTATCGGTGAAGATCGCCGCATAGTTGGCGAGCCCAACGAATTTCTCCGACGAAGCGTTAAAGAAGCTCAAATACAACGTCCGTACGGCGGGCAGCACCAACAGCCATCCCAGCAAAATTACGGCCGGACCGATGAAAATATACGGCAACACCTTCCGCCGCACTTGCTCCGGATACTGCTCCACCGCCCAGTTAAAGGTATAAAATAGCAAATACACGCCGAGCACGCCCCATAAAACAGCGAAGATCGCGGTCAGCAGCGGATTCAGCGTCGAGTCGCGGAAGAAGCGGAAGATCAGGCCGTGTCCGGCAGCATTCGCAACCAGGACAATCAGGGTGAAGAGCACGGCCCTCAGGCTGACGATTCGCTTGGCCTCTGAACTCATCATGACCCCTCCTAAATGGTTTGTGAGCGTTACATCTTGAACCAGCTTAATGGATGAAAAAGGAAGGGGCGTGTGTGCCGGAACCCACGTTTCGGCTCGCGCGCCCCTCCGCGGTGCTTCAGTTATCGTTTAGATCGCAGTTCAGAATTGACTTAGTTGTTCCAGCCTTCCTGAATTTGCGCCAACGCTTCATCCAGTGTGGACGTACCGCTCACGTAGTCGGTCATGCCTTTCCAGAAGGTACCGGCACCTACTTTACCCGGCATCAGGTCAGAGCCGTCAAAACGCAGCGTTGTCGCTTCTTGCACAAGTTGAGCCATACGACGATCGGCCTCGGAAGTATACCAGTCAAGCGAAGCATCGTTCATCGGAGCGATGACGCCGCCGGATTGTACCCACGATTTGATCGATTCACCCGTTGTAAAGAATTCCATCACCGCACGAACCTCAGGACGATCGTTGAACATCGCGTAGATATCGCCAGCTACCAGCACCGGCTTCCCGTATTGCTCGTCGATCGGCGGCAGGTAGAACCAGTCGTAGTCTTCATCGATCTTCGCCGTTTCCGGGAAGAAGCTGGTGATAAAGTTCGCTTGACGATGCAGCCAAATTTTCGGCGGGTTGTCGAACATCGGCAACGCCGAATCCCCAAATGCGGTCGTGACGATCGACTTCGTGCCGCCGTATACGTAATCTGGATTCATCCAGATTTCTGACATCACTTCAACAGCATGCTTCACTTCAGGGGAAGTGAACGGCAGTTCGCCGCTAACCCATTTATCATAGTTTTCCGGCGAAGTCGTACGGAGCATGATGTCTTCTACCCAGTCGGTAGCCGGCCAGCCTGTTGCCGCACCACTTTCAATACCAATCCCCCAAGCGGTGTCGCCATCCTTAGCGATTTGCTCCGTTAGTGCCATCAGCTCATCCCAAGTTTGCGGAATCGTATAGCCCGCTTCCTCAAATTGCTTCTTCGGATACCATACCAGGCTCTTTACATTACTGCGGTTCCAAACGCCCGCCATGATTTGCTTGCCATCCTTATCTTCCATCGTCGCCATGTCGAGCCAGCTTTGGTTGTAGTTCGCCTTCAGCTTCTCCTGGTCGAGAATGTTGTTCAGATCGATGACCTTACCGGTCTTGGCCACGGCAGCCAGCAGACCCGGTTGCGGGAAGTCCGCGATGTCAGGGGCGTTGCCGCCGTCTACACGGACGTTAATGGTCGCTTCGAACTCTTTGGAGCCCTCGTATTGAATATCGATCCCTGTTTTCTCTTCAAACTCTTTGATGCTGGTCTCGAACTTCACTTGGTCAGCATCTACGAACGGGCCAAACATCGTCACTTTCGTCCCTTTATATTCACCTTTCAACGCCAGCTCGAGTGGAGAGCCAGTGGAAGATGTGTCATTGGTTGCGGCAGTATCATTTGTATTCTGTTCCGTGGTCCCCGTATTCGCCGGAGCTGTCGGTTCATTGTTTGCCGCATTGTTCCCTCCGCCGCAGGCGCTGAGGAGAAGTGTGAACGATAACCCGCTCACGAGCAATAAAGAACTCCATTTTGATCTTTTTTTCATTGACCCTTTCATCCCCTTCGATATGATTTAGGAACAACCATCTTAGGTCTGACTGACCCTTATTCGCTTTCGGCGAATCACCCCCTTAATCAAGCCTTTCAACAACAATCAACGATAAAAATAGGCATGTATCCGTTTTCATTTTGGTATAAATGTATGACCTGCCCAGCAGGAATGTTCCGTTTTTTTGAAAAGCTTTTCATAATTCTGTTCAACTATTGTTCATGGTGATGGTGTTGGAATGTGTGAGTAGTTTCTATTACGTGTGTTGTGTTGCGATGTGTGAGTTGTATTGCGTTGTGAGTATGTTGTAACGTTGTGTGTTTGTTGCGTTGTGTGTGTAATTACTTGGTTAAATCGTGGCTCTTTCCCGCGAGGATTCTCTGACGATCAGCTTGTGTTGGAGAATCTCTCTGGGCACCGCCACACTCCCGGTAGTTAGCAGTTCATGCAGCTTCTCTGCGGCACGGTGGCCAAGATCATAGATAGGTTGGGATATCGTGGTCAGCTTAGGAATATACATGCTTGCCATTCGGTGATTGTCAAAGCCAATGACGGACACCTGCCCCGGGACGAGAATGTGTCGGTCTCGAAGATACGAAATCGTCCCCATGGCAAATTCGTCGGCTACGCAGAACACCGCGGTCAAATCAGGATGCTCAGTAAACAACTCGTGTGCCGCCTGATACGCATGCTCAAAATAGTGACTGGCAAATTTCACGTGTTCAATATTCGATGTCAGTCCGTATTCCCTCATGGCCCGAACAAACCCGGCGAATCGCGGCGGGCCAGAAATGGAATTGTCGTGATTAAAGCCAATCATACCGATTTGGCGATGACCAAGCTCGATAAGGTAAACGGCTGCGTCATAAGCTGCAGCCTCATCGTCAACTTCGACGCACGGAATATCGTATTCGTCCGAATGGGATGACACCATGACACAAGGGATGCGGCAACCGAGCAGTTTCTCGTAGTACTCCGGAAACATTTTGTCGCTCGCAAATACGATCCCATCCACCTGCTTCTCATGAAACGTATCGATATACGACAACATCCGCTCCTTATCACGGTCCGTGTTGCAGATCATCAGGCTGTACCCCAGTTTGTTGCAGGCATCCTGCATTCCCCGGATCATTCCCGCGTAATACATGTTCTCAATATCGGGAATTAACAATCCTAAGGTAAAAGACTTCTTGTAAATCAGTCCGCGGGCAAAAGCGTTCGGCTGGTAATTCAATTCCTGGATCGCCGCCAGCACGCGCTTTCGCTTGCTCTCCACCACTGTAGCCGGCGCGTTCATGACGCGCGAAACCGTACTGATGGAGACCCCCGCCTTTTTAGCAACATCACGGATCGTTGGTTTGCTTTTGTTTTTGTTCATCGTTGGCATCCTCGGTTTGAAAAGCTTTTCAATGCGATTATAACAAGGGACTTTGGGGATGACAAGAGTTTTTTGAAGCGCTTACAAGCCTAGGGGGACCAAAGCCTGTACTGCCCCTTTTTCACCATTATCCCGTTGAGTCACCAGCCCGTACGTCGCTCCCTTCTCACCATTATCCCGTTGAATCCACCATCCGTACGTCCGCTCCTTCTCTCACCATTATCCCGTTGAATCCACCAACTGTACGTCCGCTCCTTCTCTCACCATTATCCCGTTGAATCCACCAACTGTACGTCCGCCCTTCTCTCGCCATTATCCCGTTGAGTCCGGCTGGTGCTGTTAGCACTAGCACTCCCCAATGAGCGTTTTCCCAACGGATGGGTCAATTGCAGTGTATTCGGGATTCCATTCCTAGGGCTGTCGGATCTCCCTCGTGTGTGTTCTAACGGAACCAGATGACGCTAAAGTTCATTTCCCGCACCATTTCCCGTTCTAACGGAACGCGAGGCCGTTATTGGACATAAAATCCCCCCGTACTAGCCGATTCGAGCCATATAACGTCATCTGATTCCGTTAGAAGTTCCAAACAACTGCAGTCATGCCAAATAAGGGCTGTACGTTCCGTTAAGTCCTTTTGCCAGCCGCCAGTGATCAAACCAACGCCAGTTTACTTTAACATACTCAGCTTAATCGCAGGCCGCACCCCATCCCGTGCCAGACTGACGTTGGCATAGCTGCGGATGCTGGCTCCCGGGCCGATAAAATGGGCGCGCGAAGGTTGATTCCCCTGCGTGCGCAGCCACCACCAGGAACAGCCCAGCTTCTGGCCGTTTCGCAGCACATAATTGGCTTGCTCACCTTTGTCATAGACGTAAAGGCTGCAGCCGTCAGGCTTCTTCATTTTCGCATAATCCGTCCCTACGGTAGTCAGCCAGGCCTTGCCAAGGCTTGCGGTGAAAGCCTTGACCTCCGGAACACTAACAGAAACACATTGTCCTCCGTGTCCGGGCAGCCTTCCCCGTTATCTGTACAACAAGTCCGCTTGATCAATGCTTGCTCCTCCGGGCTAAAGGCCATAGTGAAAAACTCCTCATTTAACCACTGCCGCAAATCGCAATCACGCCAGGTGATGTCGACGGCATCCCGCCACGTGACGTCCTTGCTTTTCCCGTGATATCGCTTGCAGTCCAATATCTCTTCACTCAACAAGAACAACTCATCGCCCGTATTTTGGAGAACCCGCCACACGATCGGCTGAACTGTTCCATCGGCGAAATGGGGATACGAGCCAAAGGTCATCTGTTCTCCCGGCTGTATGTCATGTTTAAGCAACGTCGAAGCAGATTGATGATTACCATCCATAAAGCTGCCTATTACGCCGCAATCGCGTGACCAAATAACCTGACACCAACTACCTTGACACACATGGTAATATGTATTACATTGTTCCGAAAGAGGTGAACCATAGTGAACGACAGCGCCATCAGCCGGGATTTGATCCGCGGCCATATCGATACCATTATTCTCCGGGTGCTGCTGGAGGGAGATAACTACGGGTATGAGATCATGAAATCCATTTCCTCCATCAGCCAAGGACGTTACGAATTAAAAGAACCGTCGCTCTACACCAGCCTAAAGCGATTGGAGGCCCAGGGGTTGATCGAGTCCTATTGGGGCGAAGATCGCAGCTTGGGCGGTCGGCGCAAATATTACCATGTCACCCCTGCGGGAGTCGAGGTTTACAAAGCCAATTTGGCAGCATGGAAATTGTCCCGCGAAATCATCGACGTTCTGATTGAGAAACAGGAGGGATTCCCATCATGAATTCGTTGCATAACCACGTGGATCGTTTATTTGCCGGTTATCCGGCGACTCAGCGCAATCGTGAAATGAAAGAGGAAATCATCAGCAATCTGGAAGCCAAAGTCGCCGATCTCATGGCGGGCGGGATGGATTACGAACAGGCCGTCCGGACGGCAACGTCCAGCTTCACCCGCATCGATGGGCTGATTGACGAACACCCGCCGATCTATGTCAACCGTTATCGGTTGGAATGGATGCAAAAAGTGCTGTTTTTAGCCATCATTCTGTGGATCTTCACCATACCATTACGTTTGATCGAACGCACACCCTTAAGTTTCTTCCTTCTGGGCTTCGTTCTGGTTCTTGGCCTCCTATATCTCGTGCTGCATTTTGCATGGCGCGGCCGAGCGCTTGAGGTAACAGCTCCTCGACATCTCGCGGCGGCCCGGCGGCGAAGCCGGATCGTGTGGCTGCTGTGGGGCCAGTTCATTTTGATTACCTTGCTTGCGATTACCGCCCTCCGGTTCGGGAGCAATATCTGGTATGGCTATCAAGTGAAGATCGGCGGTCCGTATCAGTTTGCACAACTGGGCATTCAATACGCCAAGCCGTTTCTCACGATTTGGATTCCACTGGCGTTCCAGCTCAGCGCTTCGTTACTGACAAAACATGAAGTAGGTGATTGGGAAGCATGACAACAAGACAAAGCATCAAACGTTGGAACATCGGAATTTTCGTTCTGCTCATCGCCGGATTCGTATGCTTAGGTGTGGTAGAAGGCGTGGCACTTCCCCGCCAAGATCAGCAGGAGGCGCTCTACAACGAAGCGCAAAACAATCCGTTAACCCATGACATTACCCGTACAGCCTCTTTCGCGACGCCTTACATGGGAAATGCGGCTAAGGTATCCGGACTTTTTCAGTCACTCCCGCTGGGACCCATTCGTTCTTTTGCCCTTGATCCGGATGAGTTCACTGTGCAAGTGAATCTGGATTTATCGGTGCCGATGGCGGAAGCCGATCGCGATCGCGCGTATTTATACAGCGCCACGGCAGCTTTTGCTTATATCGATAACCTGGAGGCTGTAATTTTCAACCAAGGTTCAGCCGCCTACCGTGTAACGCGTGAAGAACTGCTGCACTGGTACGGCGTTGATCAGTTTTCTTCTTTAACCACCAGCTCTGCCACATGGCAAGCTGCGGTGCAAAACAAGCTGACAGATCGGGAATACACGCGGCAAGCATTTCAGGAACTGTTTCATGAGTCTGAGACTCTATCGGTTTAACGCTTCCTTCTCCCAATGCTTTTCTCTGATAAAGCCCTTCTAAGCACACTCATCTATAAGGGAAATTCGGATGCCGCATTCACAACCAGATATCAAAAAAATTAAAAAGTCGATCAGGAGTGAACTTCCTGACCGACTTTTTGAGGTATACTCATTACTTCTCTTCCCGCCTCTTAATCATCTCCAGGAACTCGAGAATGATGTCGGAAACGGCATCCTCTTCGGACATATGAATATACTTGCTTATATGCACAATATCGCCTTTAAACAGCTCGATTAACTTTAACGTCGCATCGGGATCGTTATCCCTTGCTTTTTGAAGCAAACTCAGGAACTCTTCATCATCCGGGATAACTCTTTGATCATCTTTCGTTTCCATTTGTTCACCCCTTGCTGACTCATATTCAACTCGCGGGCGACTTCCCCCTCCGTTTTGTCCTGTAAATAGATTTTGGAGATGATCGTTTTTCCCGTCGTAGAAGGAAGCGCATTGATCAGCTGTCTCACAACAATTTTGTTATCAGAAGATGAGGTGAAGCAGGTTACGGCCGGCTCGACTCCATTGAATGAACATTCCCGTTTTCTGACGACTCTCGCTCTGTATTGAACCCTCCATGCAATACGATAAACTTCTTTCCGATATTGCTCGTACACGGTATGTTGTTCCTTCAAAACTACCTCCCCCTTTCATTTTCATCTTCTATGTATAGGGAAATTTTCAAGGGGGTTATACAACCATAATTATATAAGTAGTAATGATTATAACATTTTTTCTAGAATTTGGTTGTACTAAGACGAACTTTTTTTCCCCATATAGTGAAGGGCCCAATAAAAAGTTCAAGGAGGTACCCATTATGCAGGTTGCAGATATTGTGTCGTTGGTTGCGAATGTTGGCTTTCCTGTCACACTTTGCTTCATCCTGATCAAATATGTGCTGCAAACCGTTGGCGATAAATTGGGCAACATCGAGGCTTCCTTGCAGGCTCTCTCCGAAGAAGTACAGCGGCTGGATGATATTCTGGGCGAAGATCGGCAGACCTCAGGAGCCTCTAGCAGTAAAGAATCTAGGAAACTGTGAAAATCCTCAGGCCTAAGGTTGTACCGCAGTGGCGGGTAAAAACACCCCTATTTATATCTATGACGGGCCCGGCAAAGTTAGAACGATTGATGTCATCACAAAAAGCCCCATGCTGCTCGCGATCCTTTTGGTTCAAGGTTCACGAAGCATGAGGCTTTTTGCGGGCTGGGAACGTTCAGGATTGTCCCTTAGATGATTGTAACCCTTGGTACAGGGCATCAAGCAGCCGGTGCGTCCGATCGCAGCCATACTCCCAGAACATCACTCCGGCGAGCTCTTGTGCTTTGACGTAATCGCATTTATAGCGAATCGACATTTCATCGTCATAGGAGATAAACGTTTGGCCGTCGAACAGATACGGCGCTTTCGCTTCCTCATCCCAGTAACGGACAAATCCGTTGCGATCGATATACTCAGCGGCTAATTCCGTAAAATCTGGGCCGTACCCGCCCGATCCGGGGGACATTTGATACAACCCGCGGTTCACGTTCGGTACGTCCTTCCACATGCGCGAATAAAACGCTGCGCCGATGACGATTTTCTCCTTAGGCACCCCGGCCCGAACAAACAGGTTCACCGAGGCGTCAACGCTGATGCGGAAGAGGTCCCCGGTTCCGGTGTACAGGTTGGTGTGATGCCCGGTCAACGTCTGGAAACCGCCGCGCATGTCGTACGTCATCAGCTGGACAAAATCGAGGTAACGCTGGACCTCGGCCATTTCCGTACCGTCAATATAATATTGGTCTGCTCCGGCAGCAATTGTCAGCCAATAGCGGCGGCCATCCCGTTCGCCTTGCCGATCGAGCGCCTCCCTCATCGTCCGCAGCAGCAACGTAAAATTCGCCTTGTCGTCCGGGCTGGCGGCAATCCCCGCCTCGGCGTAGCAAGGGTACTCCCAATCCAGGTCGACCCCGTCAAGCGCATATTCCGTAACGGCGCGAACCGCCGACTCGGCCATGGCTTGCCGCCCGGCTTCCGTTGAAGCAGCCTCCGAGAAGCCGCCGGCGCTCCAGCCGCCAACAGACAGCAGGATCGTAAGGTCAGGATTCTCCCGTTTGAGTTCGGGCAATAATTTTAAGTTTTGCAGATGTCCCGTTTGAATCCGGTCTTCACGTACATGGCCAAAGGCGATGTTGATATGGGTCAGCTTCTTCAGTTCTTCCTTCGTCAGTTCAGGGAGGTGGCGATCGCTAACGTAGCCCGCCACCACATAGTTCCGGCTCATTTGGTGCTCCTCCCTTGGCTGGCGCGGCCGCCCGCGCCAACCTGAGTTAATCGTCTCATACACAGTTACAAATCGCTTAAAATTTGAAGTGCTTCCTTGCCGCTTCCCGGCTTATAACCCGATTGCACGTAACGGACGTTCCCTTCTGGGTCCAGGACAAATAGGTGCGGGAACCCTCCGCTCCCTAACCGGATGCCGGCATCCGTGAACCGACGCAGCGCCCTGTGACTGGGATCGCCGGCAAACACCGCGCGATTCGGCAATCCTGCAGCAGCTTCAGGGATGGCAGGAGCCGGTGAGTCCTCCTCACGCCCAAGGACAAAAACAACCGGGATTCCCAAAGCGTCAAACGTTTCCGCGAGTTCTCCTGTTTCACGCAGCAGATGCTTCGATGGCTCCCGCTCCGGCTCCAACCAAGCGATCATGGCGCCGCGCGGACCTTGGCACAGCGCCCCCAGCGTTATCTCTGTCCCATCGGCTTTCCATAGCGGCGTCTTGGGATCCGGCGATCCGTACACCGGGATATGCCGTGATGGGGCTGGGAAGGTCAGCGTCACCTCAGTCTGCTCTTGCTCCGCCACCCGGAAGTACGTCAGCCGTCCCAGCACAGTGCCGTCCTTCAGCCGCACGCCCGAGGTAATCCGGTAATCGCCCGGCTCAACGTCAAACGCGGTATCGTACACATCGGATTTGCCGTGCGGGTACAGTAGCGTTTTATAGAACCCATTTTCCAACCGGGCGATCGTGAAGTTCTCCATATAAGAGGCGTTTGGTGCGTCGGTTTCGCCATCCGCTTCGCGCCGAAGCACCAGCTGGCCGGTGCGGACATCAGCGTCCGCAGCCTGTTCTTCGGGTACGCTTCCGATTGCTGCATCCACCCAAATACCCGCCGCATAATACTGTGGCTTCAACTCGTTCGGGTGCAGCCTTGCCGGAATGCCAAGGCTCCGGCATAATGAGACGAACAGAATGTCCAGCGCGCCTTGATCCGCAATCCGCAGCTGGAATGTGCCAAGAGGTCCTGCTTTACCGCGCAGGTTCCCCGGCCCCATATGCACCTTCCAGCCTTCATTCAGGAACTGAACAAGTCGGGAAGGATCCGCTTGATAAGCTTCGATCTCTGCTTCAGTAAATTGAGACTGCAGCGCTGTCCGGTAAGGGGTGATCATCTCAAACAACACGCGCGGGCACATCACGTACGTCACGAACAGCTCCCGATCGTACGAATCCTTCCACGGCAACGATCCGGTTAAGTGGTCAGTCAGCGTCTCGCGCATCGTATCGGTTAAATCTTTCTCCCGCAGGCTTTCGAGCAGAAGCAACGGCCATTCGCCATATTCCGGGACGCGCTCCTCCAAGAAAGCAGCGATTTCCCGGCCGTTACCGCGAGCAGGCTCCAGCACTTTCCATACCCGGTCGGCCGGCAGCCCCAGCTGGGCAGCGAGTCGTTTGGCATCTTCCTCTGTCAAGAACGTCTCTTCATAGGCCCGGCGCAGGGCAGCCCCTTCAGCCACGCGTTCTTCATGCCGCTGTAACTTTTCCGCAGGGAGCGGTTCAGACTCCGGACCGTCCAACTCCGGCGGAGGCACCAGCTCGAAATCCTCGCTGTCAACCGGCTGCTCTCCAACCGCTTTGCTTAATACGACCTCGAACCGGTCACCGTCCGCGATTCGGATCTTCCGCTGCCCCCAAGCCCCGTCACGCACGGCCCGAACGATCAGATCCCCGTAACCGGTCGTGAACCGAACTTCGCCATGCTCATCCGTGATCAGCTCAGCCAGCGGGAAGAGCTCGGCATAGTTGTACAGTTGGAACTGCACCTTAGCCCCAACCGCCGGCGTGCCGTCCGTCTCCCGCACCTCCACGGCGATGGTCCGGGTTGGCGCGTAATTCGCCAGCAGGTTCAGCTCGGCATACGGGCCGCTCTTGACGGTAATTTCCTCCGGCCCGGTATAGGTGGCCGGGACGCGGGTATGCACCAGCATCGCCCGTCGTGCCGGACCGCTGAACCAACCTTGGTCCAGACGCGCCTCCGGCTCGCAAGCGCCGATATAATGCCATTTGCCGTCTGCCCAAGCCTCGACCCAAGCGTGATTATCGTCGCAGTGCGCCCAACGCGGCGTGTAGCACTGCCGCGCCGGAATGCCGATGCTGCGCAACGCCGCAACCGCCAGCGTGGATTCCTCGCCACAGCGCCCGCGTGCGTTGCGAATCATTCCGATCGGCGACAACGTGCGCAAGTCGCTGCCGATGTAGGTCGCTTTTTCATGACACCAATAATTCGCCTCGAGAATCGCCTCCGCCATCGATAATCCTGCCGTCCGCGGTCCCAGTTCCGCATAAATGACGTCACGGAAATCCTCGAGGTTCTCGGTGTTCACTCTGACCGGAAGCACGAAATGCAAGAACAGGTAGTCCGGCACCCGGTCGCCCCAAGGTACCTGCTTACGGATAGCCAGCGCCTGACGAACATGAGTTAAGAAAAACGTGCCGTCATAATCGGCCAAATCGTTCAGCGGCATATGCACATACAGAAATTTTAATGCCCACGTCTCTTCAGCCGTTAACGGGCCGTCAAAAACGCCAAACAACTCCTTCTCCCGGCCCTGGGCGAGCTTTCGGATGTCCGCAAACTTGCGTTCCATCTGCTCCAGCTCCTGTTCACTTAACGAAAACACCGGTGTCTCCACGCTCATCCATGCTCACTCCTTCCACAGTTTTCCGTCTTCCCGGATATAATAGATCCCCTTGCCGTCCGATGCTGGCGCGGAAATCTCAAATCTTCTGCTCGCGGCCTCAACCGTCGGCTGAATGCGCAGCACATCCTTTTCTTCCGCACTTACGAGCTCTGTAAGTTCCGTCGTAAAACGGCCATGACGGGCATAATAGCTTCGCTGGCGATAATACAACCGGCGCAGCTCCCATTTGATATATTCGTCCTGCGGCAGCGGGAAAGCCTTAGATCCATCACCCGCATCGGCTCCCTCGTCCGCAAAAACCACATACCCCCACAGCTCGGGATAATGCATGTTAATGATGCCCTGCGGAGACCATACCCAGTTGTCCTCGGGGTAAGGCTTCCCGGTCTCCGGGTTGATTTGCTTGACGTAGCGGCCGTCTTGCACCTCGACTCGCCATTCGACCCGGGAAAAATTCACCCGCCAGAACTCCCCCGGCATCGGCGGACGCCCCTCCGGCGCACATTCGCGCAGCGCGGCCCACGGGAGGGCTACCTCCACGCTCCACCGACGATTCTGTGCCGTCGGATCGTTTAACTTCCCATCGATATATACCGCCGTGCGCAGCCCATGAATGTCCCAGCCGTTCACCGGCGGTCCACCGTCCCGGTAAGGCTTGACCAATAGCAAATCCCATACTGTATTCAGGGCGTTGATTTCAAATTCATAATACAGGTGGCTGTCGCCATCTGGATCGATAAAGATTTCAAAGTCGTTGTCATGGAAAATCACCGAATCTCGTTCCGTCAGCGTCGCCCAAATTTCGTCCTCTTCCATTTCGGCTGCCACGTAGAAATATTCGTCATCCCACAGCATTTTCGCCCGCGTCCGTTTGCTTGGCTTGGGCCGTACATCGCCTTCGATATCCACGAAGTCGTCCGTCCATGCCGCGGCGTCCCAGAACGGCTTGTCGATCCGTCCGTCCAGGACAAGCGGCCCGGCGGCCCGCTTGCAGATATAGGTTTTGGGTGCAAATTCGATTGAAGGTTCAGGCACCTCGCTGTAATTCACCATCGTTTTCTCCCTCCTTACGCTAACGGACCTCAGCGCCGTTATTTCGATGAAAATCCCAGTTATCAGCATCTAACGGACCCAGTCGACCTTATTTGGCGGTTTGGACCATCAATTCAGCCCATTCCAAGCGGATAACGGCTCTCCAGTCCGTTACATCTTTTCCAGCAAATAAGGTGTTTCAGGTCCGTTACGACGCAAATCTCGCAAGGCGGCTTCCTTCCCTCGCGCGCGCAGCGTCTAGAGAGGCAAAAAGCCCCCCGCGAATCACCGAATGCGCAGCACGATCGCGATCGGGGTCTCCCCTTGCCGCGCGGCATCGGGTAAGCGCACCGCCACGCCGTCCTCCGCAGATGGGCGGAAGTCCAAGGCTTCGGCGCTGCAGACCAGGTCAATTCGGTTTATGCCGGAAGCGGAAAGCGGCAGAAGCACTTCCTCCGGAATGATCTCCGCGCCTTCTTGCACCAGCATCAAGGCGTATCTTGTCTCTCCCTTGCGAGTGAAGTAAATGTTCCCGGAAGCATACGGCTCACAGATCCGTGTCCCGTAAATGGCTTCGCCGTACACCTTCAGCCACTCGCCTAACCCTTTCATTCGTTCCAGCGCCGGCTTCGGCAGCCTTCCGTCCGGCTGCGGCCCGACGTTAAGCGCCAGATTGCCGCCTTTGGCGACGATTTCGACGAGCAGATGCACCAGTTCGCGGACAGATTTATAGCTGTCGTTAAAGCTGAACGAGAAGGAATGCCCCATCGTGATGCAGCTCTCCCAAGGAACGGTGAGCGGCCGCTCCGGCACAGTTTGCTCGGGGGTGATCAGGTTCTCGTATGGCCCGCCCACCGTGCGGTCCGCGGTCAACAACCAAGGTTGGATTTGCCGCGCCTTCTCCACCACTTCGCCAAGCCGAATGTCCTGATCGCGGCGGGCATTCACCCACCCGGCATCCAGCCATAACATATCGATGCGGCCGTACCGTGTCATCAGCTCCATGATTTGCGCACGGGTAAACTGAACGAACTGCTCCCACAGCCAAGGGTACTGCTTCGGATCATACGAAGGTCCGCGCCACATTCTGCTGCCCCGTTCCATGCCCGGTGCCCAGTAATACGGCGTATGCCAGTCCGCTTTGGAGAAATAAGCGGAGATCGCCAATCCTTCGGCACGGAACGCATCGAACAACACCCGGCAAATATCCGCATAACGGTGCATATGGAACGGACAATCCGGCCCGGTGATCCGGTAGTTGGTGGTATGGGTGTCCCACATGCAAAATCCGTCATGATGCTTGGTCGTAAACGTTAAATACTTGAACCCGCCATCCGCTGCCGCTTTGGCCCATAACTCGGGCTGAAAACGGATCGGATTAAATGTACGATTCAAATCAAAATATTCTTGTTTGAACCGTTCCATGTCATCAATCCAGTCAATGTCGTTGCGAGACCAGTCTCCGTCCTCATCGCTGAGCGCCCAGGACTCCACCAGGCCAAGCTGGGAGTACGGCCCCCAGTGCATCATCAGGCCCAGCTTCTGATCCTGGAACCATTCCAGCCGCTCGAGAAGAAGCGGATCTTCTGGTTTCACCCAGTTTTGTTCACTGCTGTAATTGTGTACACCTTGCTCCACTGCCGGTTCAGCTGCAAAAGGCGCCTCGGAGGGCGCCTTCTGCGGCTCGGCCGACGGCTCCTGATACGCGATATCCTTCTCGCTCATGGATGCCTCCTTGTCTCGGTCCGATCGATTTATTGATTTGAACTTGCTATCTTATCTGCCATTGGCTTAGCTGGCTTGATTCCAACGGTCATAAGCCGCTTGGTATACTTCGGCAACGCGATCGCTGCCCATTTTCTTCAGCTGGCTGATGTATTTATCCCAGTTATCAAGCGATTCTTGGCCCGTAACGAACTTCGCTTCCATTTGCGTTACATACGTATTCAAGTCAGAAAGCAACGCAGACACCTCGGATTGCTCATCGGTCGTCAGGAAGGCGTTCGGGAACGGCGGTTTGCCGATCGGAGCCAGCTTCTCTTGCGTTTGTTGTTCAATCCATTCGTCAAATTCTGTCTTGAGGCCATTTGTCAATTCGCTCAGGTTGACGCCCGGTGTCATAATACCGTAGTTTGGTGTAATCGTTCCGCGATACTCTTCACGGTCTTTGCCATCCGGTACCGGCAGCCATTCCTTCACTTTGTTCTCTTTATCCTTGTACTGCCACAACAGTCCTTCCGGACCTTGCGTCCACAAGGTTGCACCTTCATAGCTGTATTGATAATCGATCCAACGCATCGTCGCTGCCGGATTCGGGTTGCTCTTCGTAATCGCGAAGGTCCCGTTGGCCGACATGCCCGGATGCTTGCCGTAAACCGGCGTACCGGCAATTTCACTCGCTACCGGCGTCATCAGCGGATGCTCATCACTTGGTTCCCCGCCGAGCGTGAAATAGGGATGATAATCGCTGAACAAGGCGATTTGGTTATTTTTCCCTTTTGCCTTCTTCTGGTCATCGGTTTGCGAGAACGTCTCGTGATCCAGCAACTCTTCCTTCCACAGGCGGTTCATAAAGGTCAAATACCCTTTATAACCTTCTTCTTGCGGCGCATAATGCACTTTGCCGTCCTTATCGGCATAGATGGTCGTGTCATACATCCCCCAGAACCCGAAGAAGAACATCCGCAGGTCGTCCAGTTTTACGGACGAGAGCGGGATTTCATCCGCTTTGCCGTTCCCGTTCGGATCCTCTTCCTTCACCCGTTTCAGATAGGTGTAGAGCTCTTCCGTGGTCTTAGGCTCTTCCGCATTTAACGCCTTCAGGAATTTACCGTTATACCACATCGGACCGCGATACCATACTGCTGCGGTATCGATGAACGGCAGGGCATAAATATGTCCATCCGTCGTCGTAATGTTCTTACGAATGTCTGGGTTCTCGTCGAGGATCTTCTTCAAGTTAGGAGCGTAGTTGTCGATCAGATCCTCCAGAGGAATCAGAATCCCTTGGCTGCCATAGGTGACTTGTTCCGCAGGGGTAATGTCTGCTGCGTACAGCGCATCTGGCAGGTCTCCGCTGGCGAACACCAGGTTTTTCTTCGTACTGAAGCTATCGATAGGAGCCGTTTGGAATTCCACTTTGATCCCCGACAGCTTTTCCATCTCTTGGACTACGGGCATCGTGCTCCAATCCGCCATCCCGGCATCCGGAGCCAGCATCGTCAGCGTAAGCGGCTCATCGACGATAGGGAATCCCTCTTTCTTAACGCCCTTCACTTCTTCCGATTGTTCGGAAGTGGCAGCGTTCGTTCCCGAGTTCGCCCCATTCCCTGAATTACTTGCCGTGTTGCCCGAATTGCCGGACGAACCGCAGGCTGCCAGCAACGAGGCCAGCAGGAGCAAGCTTAAAGCTAGCGCTCCACGTCTTTTCAGCTTCTGCATGAATGAATCCTCCTTTTGAATATTTAAATGTATGGCAAGATCATCCCTTAACGGAACCGATCATGACACCTTGCACAAAATAGCGTTGCAGGAACGGATATACGACAATGACTGGCAGCGTCGCTACAATAATCACTGCGTATTTAACCAGTGCGGCCACTTCCGCCCGGTTATTCAAGGCGGTGGCGGTAGCGGCATCAATCGAACCGGTCTGCGCCGACATCTCCTGCAGTACCAGAATTTGCCGCAGTACAAGCTGAAGCGGATATTTTGCATCATCATTCAAGTAAATCATGGCTGAAAAGTAGCTGTTCCAATGACCTACCCCGAAGAACAGGGCCATTACCGCAATAATCGAAGTCGACAAAGGCAACACAATTTGGAAGAACAGCCGGAAGTTACTGCATCCATCGATTTCTGCGGCCTCCTGGAGCTCTTTGGGGATATTGGATTGGAAGAACGTCCGGCATACAATCAAATTCCAAACGGAGGTGGCCCCTGGTAGGATTAAAGCCCACATCGTGTTGACCATGCCCAAATCCTTAATGAGCAAATAGGTCGGTACCAAACCACCGCTGAAGAACATCGTGACCATAAAAATCCCCATAAACAGATTCCGCCCAACAAAATCTTTCCGACTGAGCGCATAGGCGGCTGGGATGGTCACCGCCAGGTTCACCAGCGTACCTACAACGGTATAGAGAATGGTGTTCCCGTAGCCGGTCCAGATTTGCGGATCCCGGAACACCCGTTCATATCCTTCAAAGGTAAGGCCCATCGGCCATAACCACATTTCCCCGGAAGAGACGTATTTCGGGGTACTGACTGAGGCGCTGATGATATAAATGATCGGATAGGCGACGATGATCAGCGCCAGGAACAAAAACAGATAGTTGCATGCTAGAAAAATACGATCTCGCCGAGTTTCCTTAATTGCCGATACCACATGTTCCACTCCTTTCTTCTACCATAGGCTGTTTTCACTGACGCGCCGAACGATCTGATTGACGGTGACAAGTAATATCGCGTTAACAACCGAGTTGAACAAGCCAACCGCCGTGGAGAAGCTGTACTGCGCATCCAGCAAGCCTGACCGGTAGACGAACGTCGAGATGACGTCGGAGGATTCCATATTCAGCGGGTTTTGCAGCAACAGGATTTTCTCGAACCCAACGCCGAGCAGACTCCCCATGTTCAGAATCATCAGGATTGTAATGGTGGGCAGGATCGCCGGAATATTGATGTACCGAATCCGCTGCATACGCGATGCCCCATCCAGAATCGCCGCTTCATGAAGCCCCGGATCAACCCCGGTTAATGCGGCTAAGTAAATGATCGTGCCCCAGCCGGTTCCTTGCCATACGTCAGACAACACATACACAGTTTTGAACCAACGAGGATCGGACAAGAAGTCTGGAGGCTTGATGCCAAACGCTTCAATCAAGTTCACGATCATCCCTGTGGAAGGCGTCAGGAACGTAATGATCATCCCCGCCATAACAACCATCGAGATAAAGTGTGGTGCATAGGTTACGGTCTGAACCGTTCTTTTGAAGAAGCCGTCCTTCACTTCGTTAAATGCTAACGCTAGAATAATCGGGAGCGGGAACCCGACCGCCAGCCCGTACAAGCTGATCCCCAGCGTGTTCCACAGCAGATCCCAGAAATAATAAGAATTAAAGAAACGGACAAAGTGATCGAAGCCCACCCATGGACTGCCCAAAATTCCGTTTACGGGAATAAAGTTTTTAAAAGCGATTTGAATCCCGTACATCGGCACGTAGCTAAAGATCAAGATACTTAATAATGCAGGTGCGATAAAAATGTACAATTGCCAATTCCGGAGGATTTTTGTCCTGAGTTTTCTTTTGGTTGCGATTTGGGTTATAGGCCTGGTGTCGATCGCGGTTGGTGCGCTTTTCTGCATCGGCGACTCCTCCTTTTTTTCTGAAGTGTAATCGGGGCGCCGGGCATTCGTAAATATGTCATTTTACTTCGCGATCACAAATCGCCGTGGCAAATTTAACAAATTGATTGATTTTCATATCTTTTCATGTAAATTAACTTAACACATACTTGTCCTGAATGAATGGCGGAAATGTGTATTTTTTTGCGGCCCATTCCTCGATCTACGCCGAAAAAAGCCAGAGAGCAAGTATTACCAAGCAAAAAAAACATGTTAACATCAGCGGGTCCCTCTACTTTCTGCCCTTGCGTTATCCGGCAAACTCCTTTACATTTTATATAAAAAAATAAATAGAGCGGGCGAGGGGGCAGACGTAACGTGAAGCTGAATTACTTCAAGTCTAAGCTTTTTCAAAAATACACCTGGTCTTACTTGTTCATGCTGCTGGTTCCACTTGCATTGTTATCGGTCTTCATCTATAACAGCGCGGTCCGCAATCTCCGCTCCGAAATCGAACAATCCCATCTGAACCAGTTGACGCAGGCCAAGACGATCGTGGACAGCCATGTCCAGCAGCTCAGCGATATCGCGTCGCGGGTTGCCTATGACGATCAACTGGCCCGTTATCGCGTACATGACCCGTATTACAGCTTAGAGGCGATTAATGCGCTCAAAAATTACAAGGCGACCAGCCCAATCATCGGGGAAATGTTCCTATACTTCCATGGCGATGAGAGGATATATTCCACCGCCGGGATGACAAGTCTGGATGTTTTCCACGATCATTATCATTTTCTGAACTGGGACGGTCCAGCACTGGTTGAGGAATTGAATTCCACCAAGTTCCCTGTCATTCACTCCACCGAGATGCTGAACCAGAACGGAACGATCCAACAGTCGGTGTTGGCTTATCTCGTTCCGATTACACCTAACAACCCGAACCCGCACGGGACCTTAATGTACTTGATCCCAAAAACGGAAATGACCCGACTGATTGATACGATTCTTGGCAACTATGAAGGCTCTTCCTACATTTTTGATAACCATGGTCGTGTCATGGCATCCAAGAACAATCAAGATCAGCCGCTTCAGGGATCGGACCTGCAACAATTGGTTGCGCTTTCAACAGGGATCCACAGCATCGAATTAGGCGGGGTATCGCATTCCGTGGTTTCGGTCAAATCAGATACCAACGGCTGGGAGTATGTCACCTTGATGCCAAGCTCGCAATTCCTTGACAGCGTAATGCACTTGCGCAGCTTAATGGCCCTGCTGCTGGCTGTGCTGACCGTCGTCGGCACCTTGGCGGCTCTCATCTTGGCGCGGCGTCAGCTTCATCCGATTCTTGACCTCGTCAAGTTTGCCGATTCCAAATCGAAGCCCGGCGTACTGGAGGCCAAACCGCGCAAAGCGGGCAACGAACTGGACCGCATCCGTACAGCGCTGCAGGAATACAGCTCGCGTGCCGATCTGCAGGAGCCGTATGCACGCAATCATTTTCTATTGATGCTTCTCAAATACGGGAACGCCCGCAGCCTGATGCCGGAGCTGTTAAACTCGCTGGAGATCAATCTGAACAAAGCTCATTATTTCGCCATGGTGATCGGCCGGGATGAAGCGGCGAAGAGCCGTCTGAACAGCCACGATTGGCAGGAGATGATCGGGCGGCTGGCGAAGGCGGAAATTCCTGAATACAGCGCGTGCCTTTACAGCGTGGAGCTGCCAAAGCCTAGACAAATCGCTTTGATCGTTGGCTTTGACAAGCTTGAATCCATGTCTGGTCCCGACCAATTCCGCCGGATCGTCCACCGCATCCACGATAATCTGCTGGAGCAGTTCCGGATCGACCCCGCTATCGGTGTAGGTACTTATTACAACGATCCCGATCAACTGAACCAATCGTTTATTGAAGCCTGCTCGGCGTTTGAATCGCGGATGTTTACCGGGCACGGCAGCATCACCTACTTCGAAAAACTGTCCCATGTGGCAGGAGAAACGTCTTGGGTACCAAAGAACGAGCTGCTGAAGCTGTCCCAAAGCTTAAAGCAAGGCAGCTACGAGGTGGCCGCCCAAACGATCGGCGAGTCGATGAAGGTATTGCAAAATCCGGAGCTGTCCGTCGAGATGAAGCGTTGCATCAGCTTTGACATCCTGAATACGATTCTGCGAACAGGCATGGAGATGGAGATTCGCGATTGGACCTACGAAATTCCAAGCTCTGATGCGTTTAATTCTCTGCAAGAATTAGAGCGTCATTTCCTTAGTCTTGCTTCACGGATTTGCGAGTTGGCGCTGCATAACGAACGCAAAGAAGAGCATTCTCTGATGGATCGAATTATCGCTTACATCGACAGCAATTATATGGATCACTCGTTAAGTCTGGAGGCCATCTCCTGCAAATATTCGATTTCGGTATCCCATTTCAGCCGCTCCTTCAAAGACCAGATGGGGATCAATTTCGTCCAATATATCTGGCAAAAACGGATGATGGCGGTGATGAACGATCTGACGTCCACCAACGATCCACTGAAGGACATTATTCAGCGGGTCGGCTACCTCGATACGCCTAACTTCATCCGCAAGTTTAAGAAGGAAACCGGCTTAACTCCTGGTCAGTACCGCAAGCTGTACTCCCAGGTGGAATCCAGTGATCCACCGATTTCAGAATCGGTCGATGTCGGATAAGACGGACGGTTCTTCCGAAATGAGAAGAAGGCTGCCTGAGCTTGAGTGCTCAGGCAGCCTTCTTGCATTGAAGCTTGTATTTTATTTCCCGCAGCATTTCTTGTACTTCAAACCGCTTCCGCAAGGGCACGGTTCGTTACGGCCGATCTTGTTCGATCGGGCTTGCTTCACGACATATCCGCGAATGGAAGGTGTTTCTTGTGAGCTTCCGGAAGGATTCTGCATCCGGCGCAGCTCGTCCAACGTGTGTCCAGCATTGGACCACATCCGGGTGTGGTCATATACGTCGCCAATGAGCGCTACCGCTTGCTGTGCCTGCTTCTGCGACGCAAAGCTCAGGTCGCGACGCTCGAATTCATAGATCAGGTCCTGCAAGGAGGCTTCCATCGAACAACCGAGCTGAATGTCGTCCACTAAATACTCGGCGCTTTCCGCATCCAAATGAAACTCCTTCGTCACAAACTCCCGCAACGCCGTCAGTTGCGGAGTCATTTCAAAATAGTCTTGATCCGCATATTTCAGCAGCTCTTGCGCCTCCGGTACATAGTAAGGTTTGCCTTGCACTTTCCCCTGAAGATCTTCAAACTCCTTGTCTTCCATGTCCAAAGAGGCGATATAGCCCTGACGAAGCTCAAAATACTGATCCGTCCGTAGCAGAAATTGGTTCAGCTGTTGAAGCAATCCCTCTTCCGTAATGGACGCTTGGCTGTTCTGCTTGTTATAAATTTCCGTCAGCTTCGCGGGTTCGATGATTCCATACAGATTAATCGCCGCCATCAAGTAATTGTAGATCCGATGGCTTCGTTCCAGCGCCTGCCGGAAAGCCGGTTGAGCCAGCTTCCGGAAGGCCGCCTTCACTTCATCGGGAATCACCAGGTGCAACTGGTTCTCGCTGAAAAACGTAAACAGCAAGCCGCGATCCAGGAAGTAATAATAGTATCCGAAAGGTGTTGCGTTGTTTGGTTGATAGGATCCATCCAACACCGAGGTGAACAGCTCCCATTCCTTTGGTCTGCTATTTAATAAAGCGACCTCCAGCGATTCGGGATGTTCAATGCTTGCTTGAACGGCAGCAGCCAGCTCCTCCTTCTTCATCTTCGAGCGGCCCGAGATGTTATGCACGGCAGCCAATGCAGCCAGCCGGGTCTTGGTCAGGCTCGGCAAGATGTCCGTAAGTCGATGCATCACCTCGCCAATCATCGCATGCTTAATATTGTTTTCCTCTAGCAGCTGGTTCATCTGATCAGTCATGTAAAACTACTCCTTCTTCATTTCATTCAAACGGATATTTCAGCCCCCATTGCCCGCGAATCTGATCCATCAAGCGCAGGATGGCCAGCGATTCATCGAGCGAAATGTCGCTGTTTTCAGTCAACCCGGCGTTCAGGGCCTGACCGACGGCTTCCGCCTCATAGGCATAACCTCGAAAAGTCCGATCATCGGTTACGGTCTCAGGCTCTTCCCCCTCGACATACAACGTGGCCGTGGTCGCATTAAGGAACCCAGGAATGTAAATCTTGCCGTTCGTTCCATGAATATAAGCATCGTTGCCGATCGCCAACCGTACGGCGCCGTTCAAAGAAGCGACAGCCCCATTTTCATAGGTCAACAATACGGAGAAGTGCTCATCGACCCCAGTTTCCCCGATATGCGCCGTGCTTTGGATGGTTTGCGGGTGCGGTCCCAGCACCATCGACGCAAAGGAAACCGGGTAGATCCCGGCGTCCAGCAGCGCCCCGCCGCCAAGCTCGGGGTTCAGCAGCCTTCCGGCCGGATCCCAGCCCGCGCGGAAACCAAAGTCCGCCTTCACCATGCGAACTTCGCCGATCCGTCCAGCCGCCAGCCATTCCCGCACCCGGCGGATGACCGGCAGGAATCGCGTCCACATCGCTTCCATCAAGAACAGCTTGTGTTCACGGGCATAGGCAACCAGTTCTTCCAATTCGGCAGCATTAACCGTAAACGGCTTCTCGCATAAGACGGCCTTTCCCGCGCGCAGTGCCATCATCACATGTTCCTTATGATAAGGATGTGGTGTAGCGACATAGACGGCATCGACCTCGGGGTCGGCGACCAGTTCCTCATAGCTTCCATACGCTTTAGGAATCCCAAATTTCTCAGCAAACGCCTTGGCCTTCTCCAAATTTCTCGAACCGATGGCATAAGCTTCGCCGTTGCTCGCATGCGCCAAGTCCCCCGCAAACGATCCGGCAATTCCCCCGGCCGCTAAAATTCCCCACTTGATCGTCGCCTCTCCCATTCATTCCTTCCTCCTTTGCTCGATTCATCTTCCATCCATTATACCTGCTAACCCCCCAATCGGGGATAGTGTAAAATCTCTGTGGGTGTAGGAATTGGAAAAAGCGGATATAGAAAAAGAGCTTCTCCCTTGGTAA
>NZ_JAWDJI010000208.1:0-4017 GCF_032465655.1 Paenibacillus sp. 3LSP
AGTGCGATGGCGGGTTATCCACAGGCCTGAGTTATCCACATTCCGATTTCATGTTTAACATACCAATGGTAGTTGTGCAGTTTGCCATAAAGCACGTTGAGGTTAGCAACCTGTTCATTCAGCAGCTGCTCCAGGCTGGATTTCTTCGTATTCTTTGCCGGTGTAGCTTCCGATTTGCCCATCCTTATCCCCTGCTTTCTTCAATTAAAAGTTGTCATTATTTTACCCTGATTCCGGGAGGACGAAACAAAAGATCCATAAGATGTATAGATTTGTGTAAATTTCTTGAAATTTGGGCTATGATTGTTGTCATAGTGGTGCTATTATTATTGAGGATTTTCAACAGAAGAAGGACGACCTTTCTCTGCCAACTTGAAAACTGTGGGGGAATTATGGAAAATCAAACCGGTCAACATCAGAAACAAGATGACGAATTGGGCTATTTATTTAACGTCGAAATTCTAGTCAAAGGGACAACGAACCCGCTGGCTCTGCAAGCGCTGTTGAAGCTGCTGAACGACAGCCCTGACATTATAGATTACCGCATCAACTCCGGAATCGAGCTGGGACGAATTATTGAATCTACCTTAGCTTCCCGCACGCAGTCCCGCATCGAAACCGCCCAAGCCGTCAAGGCTAAGAATAACGGCAAAGAAACGTCTAAACAACCCGCTGTGGTGGAGAAGAAGAAAAGCGAGCCGGCTTCGAGCAACTTCAAGGAGCTGGCGACAAGCGATGAATTCCAAGCCTGGATTCAAAGCTATATTACAGGCAATAAGCTTGTCCGTTTGTACGTCAATCGTAACGGGAAGCGGACGAGTATGCCGTGCCGAATCTTAAATTTCCTTCCGGAAACCTACGCGGTGAGCGTATACCACGTCGACGAGAAGCAGGTATACACGCTAAAGCTGAGCGAGATCATCGACTTTTTGGATACGTAAAAAATATCTGAACAATGCAGCCAAAAGGGCTGGCGTTCCTGTGGATGCAGGTTGCGCCAGCCCTTTTCGAGCTTGCATCTCCTTAAGTTTTATGCCCCCGCCCGAGGTGCTGCCTTCCAGGCTTCCAGCGCGAGCATTAGCCAGCCAGCTAGAAATGACACGCCGCCAAGCGGTGTCACCGGACCAAGCCATCGCAAGTCCCAGGCGGCAAGGCCGTATAAGCTGCCAGAAAATAAGATCACGCCGATCAGAAACAGCCGTCCACTCCACAACAGCCGCTTGGAATCTCCCCACTTCGCTGCAAATAGCGCGGTCAGCAGCATGGCAAGGCCATGAATCATTTGATAATGGACTCCGGTCTCAAACGTGCTTATGGCAGCCTCCCCGATCCGCTCTTTCAAGATGTGAGCGCCAAACGCACCAAACGCTACAGAGAGAAGCATGACAATCGCTCCGATCCCCGCATATTTTCGCTGCACTATTGATTTCACCCTTTCTGATCATGTCCATTCACCTTCGTGTCCATCATACCGCAGGGCTTTGCCTGATTTCCACCACCGTTTCAACCAAAAATATCCTTGCATATTTCAGGAGGATATTTGAAGATGATCTTGAATAGGTTTACATTACATAATGTCAATTAAAGGAGTTTTGGGATGGATTATCGTCAATCGGAGCAAGATCCTGTATCACCTTATTTTGCCCCCCATGAGCCAATGAACCGAGTAAAATTCTCCGGCCCCGGCATCGCCTCCTTCATACTCAGCTTAGTTGCCGTAGTTGGCTATATTGCTGCGCTGGCATTGATTATTTCTACAGCCATGGATCTCGTGGACCAGCCTGCGGAGGCCATCGCCGCGGACCTGATGCAACGAAGCGGGACAGTGCTTGGCGTTTTGCTGTTCCTCATTTCCGGCGTATTGGATCTGGTCGGATTGATTCTAGGCATCGTAGGCCTGGCGATTCGAAATCGGAGGAAAGTGTTTGCGATACTAGGCACGATTTTTTCGGTCTTGCCATTAGTTCTCTTCATCTTTTTGATCGTGCTTGGCAGCCTCACGGGCTAAAATAACGCAACACCTTGCAAGCTTTACCTCAAAAAAGGCAGCGTCTATCGCAGACGGCTGCCGAAAGCCCCAATCTCCGCGGGTCTTTAGTCGGTCTTGGGGCTTTTCCTTGTCTTGTTCTTTTTGATAGAATGGATGAAAGTTCTTCTTTACATTACATCGAATTTGGATCAACTAACCAAGGAGACTGTTTATGTCTAAAGTGAAAATTTTTGCGGATAGTACCTCGGATCTGCCAGCTGGCTGGGTCGAACGGTACGATATCGGCCTGGTTCCGCTTTACGTCGTATTCGGCGATGAAACGTTCCGGGACGGCATCGACATTACCCCGCTCGATATTTATCGCCGGGTGGAGGCCGAGGGGCAATTACCTAAGACAACAGCCCCATCCCCCAAAGATTTTATGAGCGCTTTCGGCCCTTACATCGATCAAGGAATGGACATCGTGTATATCAGCTTGTCGTCCAAGCTGTCGTCCACCTATCAGAACGCGCTTATCGCAGCTGCGGAATATCCCGAGGGTCGAGTTCATATCGTAGATTCCTTGACGCTGTGCAGCGGGATCGGGATGCTGGTCATGAAGGCCGTACGCCTGGCTGAGCAAGGGTGGGGAGCCGCAGAAATCGCTGGACAAGTTGCCGCCTTACGCTCCCAAGTGGAGACACAATTTGTCATTGATACGTTGGATTATTTGTACAAAGGCGGTCGCTGTTCCGGGATGCAGAACATCATGGGCAGCCTGCTGCAAATTCGTCCGGTCCTGAAGATGGTGGACGGGAACATCATCCCGGCTTACAAAGTACGAGGCCGCAAGGAGAAAGCCGTGCAGCTCATGCTTGACAATGCCCTGGCCGACAAAGATCAGATGGATGAGGATTTGATCTTGGTCGCACATACGCTCGCGGAGGAGGAGGCCCATCGGTTATCCGTGATTTTGCGGGAGCAGACCGGTGTACGAGAAGTCGCTGTTGCAGAAGCTGGCTGCGTCATTTCGAGCCACTGCGGCCCCCATACCGTCGCGATTATGTATGCAAGAAAATCGGCGGCTTCATAAGTCCCATAGATAACCATAGACGTTTAGGAGGATTTATATGGGTTCCATTAAAATTTTTGCAGACAGCACTTGCGATCTCCCCGCTGAATGGATTGCGCAGTACGACATCGGCATTGTGCCTCTGTATGTGACGTTTTCGGAACAAACCTACAAGGACGGAATCGATCTGACGGTGCCTGAGCTCTACCGGAAAGTCGATGAGACGGGCAAGCTGCCTAAGACGGCGGCACCGTCACCGGCGGATTTTATCGAAGCGTTTCGTCCCCATATTGAGGAAGGCCGGAGAATTCTCTATATCAGCTTGTCCTCAGAGCTGTCCTCAACTTATCAGAATGCGCTGATTGCCGCAGACGAATTTGCCGAAGGGATGGTGACGGTGTTCGATTCCCTGAATTTATCGACCGGCATCGGTCTGCAGGTGATGAAAGCCGTTAACGCCGCTGCAGAAGGCAAGAGCGTTGAGGAAATCGTTGCCCTGCTGACGGCCGTTCGTCCGCAGGTCGAGACCGAATTTGTCATCGATTCGCTGGATTATCTGTATAAGGGCGGCCGCTGCTCCGGTATGCAGAACATCGTTGGCAGCCTGCTGAAAATCCGGCCCGTCATCAAGGTCGAGAACGGCAAAATGACGCCAGCATACAAAATTCGCGGCAGCCGGGACAAAGCGCTCGATCAGCTGTTAAACAATGCGCTTAGCCATCTATCTGAGATGGATGATGATCTCATCTTCGTCACGCATTCCTTGGCGGATGAGGACGCGAAGGTGCTGAAGGAAGCGTTAGAAGCCAAGACGAACGCCCGCCAAGTTGCGGTGTCCAATGCCGGCTGCGTCATCTCCAGCCATTGCGGCGCCAAAACGATCGGCATTTTATACACGAAGAAGCTCGCCTAGCGGAATATTAAGAAAAACGCCTGGCGGCGTCCTTTTAAGTTCGTTCAACTGAGTTCATACGTG